>JADGGF010000068.1 GCA_019690055.1 Micromonosporaceae bacterium | reverse complement strand
TGATCTCGCGGTTAGCGGCCCGGTTTGGGGGGCGGTTACCCGGCCGTGGTAACGCCCCCGCTAACCGTCCGGGACCACTGTCACCGCATGCCACTGCGTCGCTTGGTGGGCTCGTACGCACCTGTCCGCCGGTGCCGTGCGCGTACGCTGCGCCGGTTCGGCCTGCCGGACCGAGGCCGCCCGTCGTGAAGACACTGGGTGTCGTCGTGCTCGCGGCCGTGGGGCTCGTCTGCGCATGCGTCGGCGGCGTCGCGGTGCTCGCTGCCGTACTGGTGGCCACCCCGGCCGTGGCCTGTGCCGTCACGCCGCTGGACGACGTGACCAGCATCGAGACGCCCACGGGCACGTTCAACCAGGAGCAGATAGCCAACGCCGCGATCATCGTGGCGGTTGGTATTGAGATGAACGTGCCGGTCCGGGGACACATCATCGCGGTCGCCACCGCGATTCAGGAGTCACGCCTCATCAATCTGACCACCGCGTACGACCACGACTCCCTGGGCCTCTTCCAGCAGCGCCCGAGCCAGGGCTGGGGCACGCCCGAGCAGGTGACCGACCCGCGCTACGCGTCGCGAAAGTTCTACGAGAAGCTGCTCACCATCGACGGTTGGGAGAGCATGCCGCTGACCGAGGCTGCCCAGAAGGTCCAGCGCAGTGCCTATCCCGACGCCTACGCCAAGCACGAGCCCGCGGCATCCACCCTGGTCTCGGCGGTGTCGAACGGCAGCGTGAGCTGCACGAACTACGCCGGCTGGGTGCAGCCGGTCATCGCCCCCGTATGGTCGGGCTTCCGTACCGCCGAGCGGCCGGCCCATCAGGGCGTGGACCTGGGGTCCCCCCGCAACACCCCGGTCAAGGCGGCGTCGGCCGGGCTGGTCGTCTGGGCCGGGTGCGACACCTCCCGCTGGTATCACTGCGAGCGCGATGGTTCGCCGAATACGCCGGGTTGCGGGTGGTATGTCGACATTAAACACCCAGGCGATATCTACACGCGGTACTGCCACTTGAACGAGGCGCCGTTCGTGAGGGTGGGCGACGAGGTCATGGCCGGCACCGTGATCGGCCGGTCGGGCACCACGGGGCACTCGTCGGGGCCCCACCTGCACTTCGAGGTCCACCTGGGTGACCAGAGCAGCAAGACGGCCACCGATCCAGTGAAGTTCATGGCGGAGCATGGCGCGCCGCTCGGTCGGCAGGGGTGAACATTCATGCGAATAGCGGCATTTTGGGTCCCCGGCGCGGTGGCGCGAGGTGCAGGTCTGTCCGCCGGCAGTGGAACCAGGCCGCGGCCCCGGGCGTCGGACCCGCTGTGGCTGAGGAGATGGTGGTTGCTGTCGCTATGGATCTCCAACTACCCTGCCTGCCAGGGTGTGCCCGTCGCGACGGCCGCAGAGTTGCGCACGACACGGGGAGGTGACTTGGCATGGCCCGACCTTCTCGTGACCAGGTGTTCATCCTGAGCTTCGCCGCAGTCCTGGTGGTGGTCGCCGGAGCCGTCGGGCTGGCCATATGGAACGCCCGCGATCAGGAAGAGGTTGCCGAACCGACGGGGCTGGAGACGTCGTTCGATCCGTTGGGCGAGACTCGAGCCGAGATCCTCGCCGCGTTCGATGGGTACCTCCGGGCCGCCACGGAGGCCAACCGGAGGGGAGATCCTTACTACGACGGCCTTGAGCTGTACACGGATGGTGTGCTGCGGCTGCAGATCACGCAGAGCATCATTTCTCGCAACGAGGACGGAAGCTACTACATCGGCGAGCTCAAGAGTGAGGCCACAGTCGAATCAATCGACCTGGATGCTGAGCCGCCCACGGCAACCATTTCGGCATGCATAGATGCTACGGACTATCGCCTGGTCTATCGCGAAGACAACTCGCCCGTTCCGGGCGCGGGCCCATGGAGGCGCTATATGGCGGAGGCGATTGCGACGATGAATACGGATGGACGATGGCTGATAGTCGCAAATGCTGCTCAGATGGACCAGCCATGTTGAGCATGGTGAGCCGGCGGCTGCGTGTCGTGCCTGTCCTTGTGGTGGGGGCCGTGCTGGCGACCGCGTTCGTGGTGCTAGGTCCGGCTCGCCCGGCGTACGCCTGCAACCCGGTGACGGATCCGTACTGTGAGGGTGTCGAGATCGAGGATCCTGGGCACCCGGGCGGGGGGTCCGGCGGCCCGGGAGGCCCATCGCACTCCGGCCCGTGCTATGCCGACAGCCAGTACGGGCGGGTCGAGGTCCCCTGCTACGACGACGACTGGGGTGCCTACGACGGCAACAACTGCTGGTGGCGACCCGCGCCGGAGCACAAAGATCCGGAGGGGGAGGGCGAGCAGCCGGGCATGTGGTACCGGCGCTACTGCATCTCGCCGCATGGCTCGTATTGGATATTTCAGTGGGTGCCGGATGGTGCCGCGCCGCGGCTGACGCCGGAGCAGTTGGCCCGGCGGGCGTTGGCCTCGGTTAGGTTGTTGCCGGCCGATATTCAGATGGCGCCCGATCCGTCGGGTAGTGGTTTGGTGGGTCTGCCGGTGTGGATGTGGACAACGGTCAATCCCAATACGTGGGGTCCGATCTCGGCCACCGACAGCGATGCGGGGTTGACGGTGACCATCACCGCTCGGGCCGCCTCGATCGCGTGGGACATGGGCGACGGCCATACCGTCATCTGCGACAACCCGGGTACGCCGTACGAGCCCCGGTTCGGCAACCGGACCTCACCCACGTGTGGCCACGTCTACACCACGCCGAGCCGGGACCGGCCCGGGGGCGTCTTCCCAGTCACCGCGACCACGACCTGGCGGATCACGTGGTCGGGCGGCGGAGAAAGCGGCGTGTTCACGGTCCTACGCCAGTCCCAGACCTCGGTCAGTATCGGAGAACTTCAGGTGGTAACCGAGTGACCACGACGATCGGTGGGCCGGCGCCCGCGACGCCGGTGTCGGCCCCGATACCCGTACCACGGATGGCGCCGCAGCGGCGGTGGCGGCCCGGGCTGGTCGCGCTCGCGGTGGCGCTCATCGCCACCGGTGGACTCACCGCCGCGTACGCCGTCACGCTGGTGGGTGGCACGCACGCCTACCTCGCGGTCGGACGGGAGGTCCAGGCCGGCACCCGGATCACCGAGGACGACCTGGTCGTGGTGCGCATCAGCGCCGACCCCGGTCTGCGCCCGCTGGCGGCCGACCGGGTCGCCGATGTCGTCGGCAAGTACGCGGCGGTCCCGCTGTTTCCCGGTGAGTTGTTGACCGAGCGGCAGTTGACCGACGTCCCGCTCGGCGGTGCCGGCACGTACCTCGTGAGCATCGCCGTGCCGCAGGACCGGGTGCCGGCCCAGCGGATCCGGCCGGGGGTCAAGGTCCTGCTGGTGGCCACGCCATCCGACAGCTTCGGCTCGTCGACTGAGGAGGACGAGGAGACCGAAATATTCCAGGCCACGGTCGTCGACATCACTCCCGGCACCCAGCCCGGGCGGTACTACGTGAACGTCTCGGTCGCCGACGGAGACGGGGCGCGTATCGCGACCCTGGCCGCCGCCAACCGGATCGTCATCATGCTGGCGGGTGGGTAGACCGTGGCCCTGATCGCCCTGACCTCGGCGAAGGGCTCGCCCGGCGCAAGCACCGCGGCCCTGGCGTTCACGCTGACCTGGAAAAACCCGATCGTGCTGGTCGAGTGCGACCCGGCGGGCGGCGACCTGCTCTCCGGGTATCTCGGCCGCCTCGAGATGCCGGCCGACCGCGGGCTGCTCCAAGTGGCGATGGCCGACACCCGGAACAACCTCCCGGACGAGTTCTGGAACCAACTGATCGATCTGGACTCGCCGCACCGCAAGCGACTGGCGCTGCCCGGCATCAGCAGTCCCAGCCAGGCCAACACCCTGCGCCCGACCTGGCCCCGGCTGGCCGCGTTCCTGTCCGGGCTCGAGTATGCGCAACCGGGTTACGACGTCATCGCCGACTGCGGTCGCCTCGCCACCACCCACGCGCCGTGGCCGCTGTTCCACCGGGCTGACCTTGTGTTGGTCGCGCTGCGGCCGACGTCCCTGCGCACCGTGGCGCCGGTCTGGCCGGTCCTCAGCGAACTGCGTCGTGACCTGGTCGAGGCGGGCATCCCACCGCATCGCCTCGGTCTGCTCCTCATCGGATCCGGTCCGTACAAACCGCGCGAGATCGAGGAGCGGTTGCAGTGCCCGGTCGTCGTCCACCTGCCCTTCGACACCAAGACCGCGACGGCCCTCTGCCAGGGCGGGCGGCTGAAAGGCAGCCGGGATCTGCTGCGTCATGCCGCCTCGGCCGAGGCGGCCGTGCGAGAGTCCATCGCCGCCCTGCGCAGCCAACCGAGCGCGCTGAGCCAGGCCGGGGCAAGCCATGTCGGCTGAGCACTCGCCGTACGGCTCACCCTGGCTGAGCCTTCCGCACCAGGACGGCACCGGGTCGGGGCAGACGGTCTACGCCCCGCGAGTCAACGGCCACCCACCCGCGTCGCAGCCGGCGCCCGATCCGCCCGCGACGCCCCCGGCCTACCAGCCCTCAGCCACGGCCCACCAGCCCTCGGCTACCGCCTACCAGCCCGCGCCGGCATCGCCGGCCGTCGTTCCGGTCGACATGGCCGTCGTCAAGATGTTGCGGAACAAGGTCAGCGAGCAGGTCGCGGAACGGATCCGCCAGAACCCGGCGGTCTCGCCGGAGCAGCGCCGGGCCGAGGGCGAGCGGGTCGCGGCGTCCGTGGTCGGTCAGCACATCAACGAGCTGCTGGCCGTCGGCCGCGTGCCGCCCAACGGGTACGAGGCCGCGCTGCTCGACGCGGTCACCTCGGGCCTGTTCGGCCTGGGTCCCCTGCAGCAGCTGCTCCGAGACCCGACCGTCGTGAATATTCATGTTATTGGTTGTGATCGGGTTCGCATCGAGCATACCGACGGCCGGATCACCCAGGGGCCGCCGCTGGCCGAGACCGACGCCGAGCTGGTCGGCATGCTGCAGATGCTCGCCATGCGCGACACTGCGACCGAGCGGTCCTTCTCGAGCTCCAAACCGTGGGTCGACCTGCAGATGCCCGACGGCAGCCGCCTCACCGCGCTGCAGCAGGTGGCGCAGCGCCCGACGGTGACGATCCGGCGGCACACAATCCTCGACGTCGGGCTGGAGGACCTGCGGGACCGGTACGGGGTAATCGACCATCTGCTCTGCGACTTCCTCAAGGCGGCCATGCGGGCCGGCTGCAACATCATGGTCGCGGGGCTGGCCGCGGCCGGGAAGACCACCATGCTCCGCGCGCTGGCCGGCGAGATTCCCTCGTCCGAGGCGTTCGTGACGCTGGAGGAGAGCCGCGAGCTCGGCCTGCACACGACCGGCCGGCACCCCTGGTGCATCAGCCTGGAGGCGCGCGAGGGTCACGGCGACCGCGGGCTGGACGGTCGCAAGGCCGGTGAGGTGACGATTGCCGATCTCATCCCGCTGACGCTGCGCATGTCCGCGCGGCGCATCATCGTCGGTGAGGTCCGCTCGCGCGAGATCGTGCCCATGCTCCAGGCGATGTCCACCTCGCGCGGCTCGATGTGCACGATCCACGCGCGTGACCCCCGCTCAGTCATGGACCGCGTCATCGAGCTCGCTCTCTCCCATGGCTCGGAGATGCGGGCCGACCTCGCCCGCCGGATGGCCGCCAGTGCCCTTGATCTGATCGTGTACCTCAATATCGACGATGAGACCGGGATCGGCGGCGGCCTGCACCGGTACGTCTCCGAGGTGGTCGAGATCGTCGGCATGAGCGGGGACATGGTGGTCACCAACACCATCTTCGGGCCCGGAGACGACGGGCGGGCCGTGCCGAAGCACCTGCCCGACCGGCTGCGCGAGCAGCTGGTGCGGGTCGGGTACGACCCGCGGGCCCTCACGCCGTACATCGAGCACGGCCGAGGCTCGTGGCAGCGTCCATTGCAGACGATCCTTCGCCGGAGTGCCGCGTGATCGGGTTCGTCGCCATGCTCGCCGCCGTTCTGTCGCTGACCGGCGTGGTGGTCGGCCTGGTCGGCGTCATCGGCACCACCCGGCCGCCGCGGCCGCCCTCCGCGCTGCGCCGCCGAGTCGTGGCCTGGTGGACCGGTAGCGGGCGCACTCCGATGCAGCGCCGCGCCCGGCAGGCTCTGCTGTTGGTCGCGCTGGCCTCGGCGGTGGCGACCTGGCTGCTGACCGGCTGGCCCGTCGGCGGGCTCCTCGTCGGGATCGCGGTGCCGGGAATCCCGTGGCTGTTCCTGTCCGGGGTCGCCGAGCGCCGGGCGATCGACCGGCTGGCCGCGGTGGAGAGTTGGACACGCCGGATTGCCGACATCGTGGTGAACGGCCTGGGCCTGCAGGCGGCGATCGTGGCCACGGCGTCGACCGCGCCGGCCCTCATCGAGGATGAGGTGCGTGGTCTGGCCGCCGGGCTCCAGGCCGGTCAGCCCGCTGCGGACGCGCTGCGCCGCTTTGCGGACGAGATCAACGACTACGGCTGCGATCAGGTGGTCGCCCCGCTGATCCTGCACGCCAACGACCGGGGCGAGGGCCTGGCCACCGTCCTGTCGGACATCTCGCGCTCGCTCGCGGCCGAGGTCGAGATGCGGCGCACCATTAACGCCAAACGCGCCGGCCCCCGCTTCGCCGTCCGCTTCATGACCGGCATGACCGTGGCGGTGATTCTGGTCGGGGTGCTCAACCCTCAGTACCTGGTGCCGTACCAGACCGTACTCGGGCAGATCGTCCTCGCCGTCCTGTCCGCCCTCTACGTCGCGTTGATGGTCTGGGTGCGGCGACTGAGCCTGCCCGTGCCGCGGGCCCGCCTGCTGGCCCCCGTGCCCACCTATTCGGAGTGGACGGGATGAGCCGCCTGTTCGTTCTCGCGGTCCTGGGCGGTGGTGTGGTCGGCGCCGGCCTCGGGGTGTTGTGCGTGGCCCTGCTGCCGGCGGTGCCGGCCCTCGGCCCGGCGCTGGATCGCCTGTACCCGACCACTCGCCAGCCGGAGCGGCAGACGTTCGTCCGGTGGCTGTCGCGAAACATTCAGGTACCCCGTCAGGACCTCGCGATCCTCGGTCGCACGTCCGAGGGGTACGTCGTCGCGCTGATCGTCAACGGTCTGGCGGCGCTGGCCGTGCCGGCGACCGTGGGGGTGGTCAGTGCGATGCTGGGATTGGGTGTTCCGCCCACCATCCCGGTCGGCGGAGCCGTGCTCTTCGCTGCCGTCGGGGTGTGGCTCGCCCATCGCAGCGTGCTCGAAAAGGCCCGGGCCGCCCGGGCGGAGTTCGTCCGAGCCCTGTGCACCTACCTCGACCTGGCCGCCACTCAGGTCCGAAGTGGACACGGACCGATGGAGTCGTTGGAGCGGGCCGTCGGCATCTGCCACGGGTGGGTCTTCGACCACCTGCGGGCCGCGCTCGCCCGCGCCCGACTGCGGCTTACCCCACCGTGGGATGAGCTCAAGCGGCTGTCGCTGGAGCTCAACGTCGTCGAGTTGGGCGACTTGGCCGACATCATGCGGTCGGCCGGGACGGACGGGGCGCAGGTCTACCAGACGCTACGAGCGCGCGCCGACTCGTTGCGCGACCAGATCCGCACCGAGGAGCTCGAGGCGGCTGAGCTGCGGACCAACAAGCTCGACATGCCCGCCGCCGCGCTGATCCTGGTCCTCCTCGGACTGATGGGTTATCCGTTCATGGCCGCCCTGCTTGCTTTCTAGGAACATCTACGACGGTGAAAGGATTCACGATGCCGCGCCTATCCCGTTTCACCGCCACGCTGATGGCGGCAGTCATGTCCATGCCCGACCGGCTGCGTTCGGTCGCCCGGGGCGACCGGGGCGACAACCCCGTGTCGACCGCGATTATCGTCGCCGTTCTCGCCGCGGCGGCTCTTCTCGTGACGGGCGCGATCATGGCCGTCACCCAGGGGTGGCTCGGTCAACTCGAGGACGCCGTTCCGTGACAAGCAGGCCGGGCCCGGGCCGTGCGCGACGGCGCCGATGGCGGTTCTTTCCGCGAGGCGACGGAGGGGCCTCGCCGGTGGAGCTGGCCATCGTCTCCTTCGGCATGCTTGTGCTCACCTTCTCTGTGGTCCAGGTCGGCCTGGTCTTCTATGCCCGGTCCCTCGCCCACGTCGCGGCCACCCAGGCCGTGAACGTGGCTCGGGGGTACGGCAGCACGGACGAGGCCGGCCGTCTCAAGGCCTGGTCCTTCCTCGAGCGGGCGGGCGGCGGACTGCGGAACCCGGTGGTCACGGTCAGGCGGGTGGGCCCCGACGTCACCGTAACCGTCTCCGGGTCGGCCATCTCGGTCCTGCCCGGGCTCCGGATCACCGTCGAGCAGAGTGCTCACGGCAGCGTGGAGCGTGTGACGTGAGCGAGGGCCCCTGTCCTTGTGCGACGGCGTCGGCAGTTCGCGGCGGCTCCCGCCGTGGCGCGAAGCCGTCGGCCGTGCGCGACCGGGACCGTGGATCGGCCGCTGTCGAAATGGTGATCATCGCGCCGGCCGTCATCGCCGTGTTCGTCACAGTGATGATTTTCGGTCGGACCGTGATCGCGAACCAGAGCATCGAGGCGGTCGCCTTCGACGCGGCTCGGACCGCCTCGCTCGCGCGGGACGGTGACGCTGCGGAATCGGCGGCGAGAAGGGCCGCGCTGGACACGCTCGCCGCCCAGGGCCTGAATTGTCGCCGTATCGAGGTCCGCGTCGACACGGCGCAGTTCGCCCGCCCGGTCGGCGAGCCCGCCACCGTCACCGTCACCGTCGAGTGCGACGTCGACTTCCGCGACATCGCGCTGCCCGGCATGCCTGGGAGCACCACGCTGAGCGCCACGTTCACGTCCCCGCTCGACCGTTACCGGACCCGGTCGTCATGACCAGTCGTCAGGACGGCCGGATCGCGGTCTTCTTCGCCATCATCGCGCCCGCCTGGTTCGTGGTGCTCGGCCTTGTCGTCATCGGCGGCAACCGCATCACCGCGCTGCAGCGGGCCGACAACATCGCGGCCGAGGCGGCGCGGGCGGCCGGTCAGGAGATCGACGCACCGACCGCGATCGTGGGTGGCGAGAAGCGCGTGGACCCGGTCGCCGCGGCGAACGCGGCCGCTGACTACATCAGGGCGGCCGGCGCCACGCTGCGGTCCATCGAAGTCTCCGACGACCGACAACGACTGTCGATCACGGTCCAGGTGACCTACGACCCCGGGCCCTTCTGGATCTTCGGCGGAGCGTGGACCGCGGAGGGCACCGCCACTGTCGCGCTCGTGGCGACGTAGTCCTTGCTCGGAGTGACTCATGGCACGTAATGGTGGCGGCGTGGGCCGCGTCTTCGCCGGTCTGAGTGCGCTGCTGGTCCTGGCCGCCGTGGTCGGCGGCCTGCCGCTGCTGCTGCTCAAGGTGGCCGGTCCGCCGTGGCCCAGCGAGCTGCCGGCGCTGCCCGAGATCTGGGACCGGCTCACCGGTCCGGACAACGGCAGCCTTTTCCTCGGCGCCCTCACCCTGGTGGCGTGGGTCGCCTGGGCAACGTTCGTCCTCGCGGTCCTGGTCGAGATCCCCGCCCAGCTACGCGGGCGGCGGACGGTGCGCCTCCCCGGTCTCGGACTCCAGCAGCGCCTGGCCGCGGTCCTCGTGGCGGCGATCGTCTCGCTCGTGGTCAGCCCGGCCGTCTCCGCGGCCAACCCGACCCCGGTCCAGGCGGGTCCACCGGCCGCTCCGGTTCCGGCCGTCGCGATGGCCGATACTGTCCACTCCGCATCGCCCGCGCCGCCCGCGAGCGCTGCCGAGGTACACCGGGCCCCGGCGTCATCGGCGGCGTCGGCTGGCGCCGTCCAGTCGTCGCAGCGGTCGTTCCTCGGACGGATGCACGAGGTGCAGCTGGGCGAGTCGCTGCTCAGCGTCGCCGAGCACTACGGTGTGTCGTGGGAGTTCATCGCCGAAGCCAACTACGGCCGTCCACAGCCTGACGGCCGTTCCCTGCAGCCGGGGCAGCAGCGGGTCTATCCCGGATGGACGCTGCTGATTCCGGGTGTCCCCAGCGAATCGGCTCAGCAGACCTACGAGATCGTCCGCGGGGACTGGCTCGGCTACGTGGCCGAACGCTACCTGGGTGACTTCGACCGCTACCCGGAGATAGCGCAGCTCAACCAGGAGATCATCGCCGATCCCGACCACATCGAGCCCGGCTGGCAGGTCGCCCTGCCCAGCGATGCGTACGACCGGGGTGTTCGAGAGCACGCCACCGGGGTTGCGACGGCCGCGCGCGGGCCGGACGCGCGGGACCCGGGGACCGTGGGTTCGCCGCCCGACACAGGCGGCACCGGTACGGTCGGGCCCACGCCGACGCCTCAGCCGACTCCGAAGGCGACGCCGCCGCCTCAGCCGTCCGCCACGCCGCCGCCTCAGCCGTCCGCCACGCCGACGCCGCAGCCGACCCCGACGGCTCCGGCCACGCCAGCAGCAACCGGCGTGCCGAGCGCGCCGCACAGTGAACCGTCCAATGTGGCTGCTCTCGACGACGGCGACCTCACGGAGGAATCCGAAATGGACAGGATTGCGATCGCATTCGGTGCGGCTGGTCTGCTCGCCGCGCTGGTGCTCGCCGCCGTCGTGGCGCGTCGCCGGAAGGGACGGCAGCACCACACGCCGGGCCGGCGGCCGGTGACCCCCGCCGAAGGGAGGGTCGAGACCGAGCTCCGCGTCGCGCAGCGCCCGCTCGACGTGGAGCGCCTCGAGCTTGCGCTGCGGTCGTTGGCGAGCAGCCTCGCCGACCGGGCGGGCGACCTTCCCGACCCGGCCGCCGTCGTCGTCGCCGGAGGCGATGTCCAACTGCTGCTCGCGGCGACCTGTCCGAACCCGCCGGTGCCCTGGCAGGACTACGGCGACAGCTGGGTGCTGCCGGCCGCCGCGCAGGTGGTCGCGGTCCCGGAGCAGCTCGCCCCACTGCCGGCGCTGGCCGCCATCGGATCGCATCGAGACATTCATTTGCTTATAGATCTGGAGCGGGTCGGGGTGATCATCGTGACCGGCGAACCGGACGCCCGGGCCGACCTGATCCGCTACGTCGCGAGCGAGTTGGCGCTCAACGCGTGGTCGGACGACATCGAGGTCACCCTGGCCGGACTACCCAACGCCGACGCCAAGCCACTGGTCGAGTTGAACCCTGACCGGATCCGCGCCACCAACTCCGTAACCGAGGCGATCGCCCGGACCATGCGGCGGGTCACGACCGCCCGCACCACACTGCAGCACGCCGGCATCGCGGACGCGCTGGCCGGCCGGATCGGTGACGTGGCCGCCGACACCTGGATGCCTCACGTGCTGGTCGTGTTCGAGCCCGACGAGGCCGGCCTGGCGGCGCTACGGGAACTGATCGACGCAATGAACGGCGCCAGCCGCTGTGGGGTCGCCGTCGTCGTCGCGCTGCCGCCCGAGGCTCCGCGGTTCGGCCGGTGGACGGTGACCGTCGCCCCGGACAAGACCTTGCGCCTGCCGTTCCCGCTGCCGTACCCGACGCTCACCGCCGCCGGACTTCCTCGGCCCGAGCTCGTCCGGCTGGCCGAGATCATGAGCGCGGCTCGGAGCCAGAGCGAGTCGCTGATTCCGCCCGCACCCGAGCCCGAGCCGTGGGCCCAGGGAACCGACGCCGCCGGATCGTTGCTCGAAGCGCCCGACGACGCACCCGAGGAGGACACCATCCGCATTCCCTTGGCCTCGCCGTCCGAACCGCCGGCCGGCCCGGACGGGGACACCAAACCGAAGCGCCGGATCACTGTGACTGCCGCCATTCCAGCTGAGGAGCCCCGGCCGCGCACCATCACCGCCGCGATCCGCCAGCGCGAGCGCCAAGCGGATCCGCGGCTCGACGCCGACCTGCGGGCCTGGCGGGACCAGGACCCGACCGTACCGCGGATCAGCATCCTGGGTCCGGTCGAGGTGGCCGCGCCGGGGCCGGAGCCGGAGCAGCGCAAGCTCTTCCACGCGGAGATTATCGTCTATCTCGCCCAGCGCGGGGCGCGCGGCGCGGACCGCGACCGCTTGGACGAGGCGCTCTGGCCCGACCGTCAGGTCAAGGACGCCTCTCGCCGGGTCGCGATCACCCGGGCCCGCCGGTGGCTCGGTGAGACGCCCGACGGCGAGCCGTGGCTGCCGGACATGGGGCCCGACCGGACCTACCGGCTGCGGCCGGGGTACCTGCTGGACTGGCACCTGTTCCGGCGGCTGCGTACGCGGGGCGAGGCCCACGGACCTGCGGGGGTGAAGGACCTTCGCCGAGCCCTGGAGTTGGTGCGGGGCGTGCCGTTGGACGGCGCGGACCGCCAGTACGCCGCCGGGGGCCGGAACCCCTACACCTGGTTGGCCGAGTCCGACATCAACCCTGAGCACATCACAGCGGCCATTGTGGACACTGCCCATCTGTTGGCCAAGCTTTATCTGGAGGTTGGCGATACCGCTGGGGCGCGATGGGCGGTGGCGCGGGCCTGGTTGGCGGACCCGGCTCGCACCTACGACCAGCCGTGGCGCGACCTCATGACGTGCCAACACCGCGACCGCCACGAAGCGGAGTTGCGCGCCACCTTCGCCGAGCTCATGCGGGTGCGGGATGCGGAAGTCCCCGAGGACCTCGACCCGGACACGTTCCAGTTGGTTCTCGAGTTGCTTCCCACCCTGGTTCGCGCCGCGGCCAAATAGACGAGCAACACAAGTATCTGGATGACTATCCGGAGGTGAATGCCGACGGTTCACGGCCAGAAGCCGGATGGCCCATGGCGAGTTGGCGGCGATGAGTCCGTAGAACGGCGCATCGGGGTGGCGGAGAGGTTTGCCGCCGATCTTGTCCCGTCTGGGTTTACGTATGTCGGTGTGTTCCTCGAGTGCGTGAGGAGAAGGGCGCGGTCGTGGCGGTGGCCACCGTGACCGGGGCTGCGCCGCGATGAGCTCGTCGTGCGCTGCGGGCCTTCTCCTGCTCTGTGCCGCAACCGCCCGTTGAATTCCTTCGCTGCGAACGTCGATACGCGATCGGCATGGCTCGCGTCGATCTTCTCGCTGACGGGCGGACGGATCCCGGCCGGGCGGTCGATGCCACGACGCGCCCGGCCGGGTTTCGGGGGGACGGACCCGCGAGTGGTGGATGGAGGTGGTGTGGTGTGCCGACCACCGTTCGACACACCACACC
>JADGGF010000067.1 GCA_019690055.1 Micromonosporaceae bacterium | reverse complement strand
TGTTTCCTTTTTTTTTTTTTTGGTGGTGTGGTGTGCCGACCACCGTTCGACACACCACACCACGCCTGTGGGGCGTCTGGCCGATCTGGCTTCCGCCGGTTTGTGAGGGGTCAGCCCACCTCGGGGGTCGCGGTCGGCATCGTCCTGGAGCTGTGGCGCCCGAGCGTGATGCTGCCGCTGGTACCGGCGCCGGAGCCGTGTTGTCGGGCGTTCCGGGTTTGGCCGTTGTCGGTGACCGTGGAGTTCTGGTTGTTCGGCCGGGCACCGTTGATGTAGTGCGTGACGAGTTTGGCGTTCGGGCTGGTGGCGCGCGCGGAGCGGAAGTGTCGATGGCGTTCGACCGCGGCGGCACAGAGGGTCGTGGCCGCGCTCGTCGTGGTGGGCAGGGCGGCCAGGACGCCGGTGGTCCCTGCACTGGCGGTCGAGACCGCCAGCAGGGCGCGCAGGGCCGGCCGGCGTCCTGGCCCAGTGGTGGCTGGCTCGGGACGGCACGTCATCTGCACTCCTGGGGGGAGGGATGTTCCCGGAAATCCGGGGACGGCTGGTGCGGACGGATAGGGACATATGCCGAATTCGACTGCCCCGACGGTGCCGAGGGCAGGCGATGCCGGCGTACTGCCCCCACGTCGAGCGGTGGCCATCGACGCAGGAGGTGCGTATGCGGCTCAGCTGTAAAACGTTACCGAAGCACGGAGATGAGTGTGGAGAACGTTACCGAACCCCGTCAAGAGGTTCAGAGAAAGGTTTCTGTTCGCTGAACCGGTTAGGCGCCGCTGACCAGCGGAGATGCCACTGATATCGCGGGTTGGTGCTGCCGGCCCCCGTCGCGGGCGCTGACCTGGTTAGCGGTTTTTGTCCCGGTGTACGGCCTACTCCGACCTGCCGGCTTGGCTGTCAGAAGCCTCGCCCGCCCGCGTGCCGCCAGCACCACGGCGCGCGTTGCCACGGGAGCGTGGATCTTGGTACTCGCTACCGGAGGTTCAGACATTCACGATGTCACGTCTGGGGCGGCGAGTGGCGCATGCGAGTGGACAACGCCATAGCCAGCGCCCGTCGTCGGGAGGGCGGCGTCGGCCGAGCTAGGTTGGCCGGCGTGGACGACTGGGAGGATTGGCGCCGGCCGGGCCCGGCCGGCCTGTTCGAGCGCGCCGACGTGATGTTGACGCTGGCGGTGATGGCCGGGGCCGCCGCGATGACCGTGCTCATCAACAGCACGGGGTTGTTCGCTCCGTCGCTGGGCGAGCAGTTGTTGTGGGACGTGGCGCTGACGGCGCCGCTGCTGGTCCGGCGGCGGTTCCCGGCCACGGTTGCGATCTGGGTCGGGGCCGTCTTCATCGCCGGGCAGCTTCGGCACATCGGCGACAACCTCGTGCCCACGATCACTCTGTTCATCGCGCTCTACAGCCTGGGCGCCTGGGGCCGCAACCGCGTGGTCGCCCGCTGGGTGCGCCTCGGCGTGATCGCCGCCATGTTCGTCCACCTCGGCGTGAGCATGGCCCGGGCGCTCGCCGAGCCGTCGCTCGAGTTCGAGGGCGCGGCCGGACCGCTCGATCCCGTGCTCGCCGCGGTCCTGTACGACCTCGGCGTCAACGCCTTGTTCTTCGTGAGCGCGTACGTCTTCGGCAACCAGGCGTGGGAGTCCGCCCGCCGTTGGCACCAGCTGGAGGTCCAGGGCGAGCGGCTGCGCGCCTCGCAGGCCGAGAACGCACGCCGCGCCGTCATGGCCGAACGGGTCCGGATCGCCCGCGACCTGCACGACGTCGTCGCCCACCACGTCTCGGTCATGGGGGTGCAGGCATCGGCCGCCCGCCGGGTGCTTGACTCGGACCCGACGGTGGCGAGCGAGGCGCTGCGGGCGGTCGAGTCGACGGCCCGCACCGCGATCGACGAGCTGGCCGGGTTGCTGAGCGTGTTGCGGTCGGAGCCCGACGCGCCCGCTGAGCCGAGCCAACAGCCCGGTGAGCCAAGCCAACAGTATTCGTCGATGCCCGGCCTCGACCAGCTGCCGCGCCTGGTCGACGAGACACGGGCGACCGGGCTGACGGTCACGTACACGACCTACGGCGCGCCGAAGCCGGTGCCCGAGGCGATCGGGCTGTCGGTCTACCGCATCGTGCAGGAGGCGCTGACCAACACCGTCAAGCACGCGGGCGCGCGGACGGCCGAGGTGCGGCTGCGATACCTCGATCACGCGATCGAGGTGGAGATCAATGACGACGGGCGCGGCGCGGCCGGACCGTCGGCCGGCGCCGGCCTGGGGCTGGTCGGCATGCGGGAGCGGGTGGCCGTGCACGGGGGTGAGCTGGACGTCGGGCCGCGCCGCGGTGGCGGCTTCCAGGTCCGGGCCCGGTTCCCGCTCAGCGAGCGGACGCCGGCGGCGGTGGTCGGATGACCGGCGAGACGGGTACCCGGCCCATCACCGTCCTCCTCGCGGATGACCAGGATCTGGTCCGGGCCGGTTTCCGGGTCATCCTCGGGACGGAGGAGGACATCGAGGTGGTCGGCGAGGCGCGCAACGGGGCCGAGGCGATCGAGCGGGTCGCGGCGACCCGACCCGACGTCGTCCTCATGGACGTACAAATGCCCGATGTGGACGGTCTGGAGGCGACCCGCCGCATCCTGGCGGACACCGACCCGGACCGTCCACAGACGAGGGTCGTCATTCTGACGACCTTCGACCGGGACGACTACCTCTTCGCGGCGCTGCAGGCCGGCGCCAGCGGGTTCCTGTTGAAGAACGCCCGCCCCGAAGACCTCATCGAGGCGGTTCGGGTCGTGGCGCGCGGGGATGCGCTGCTCTCGCCGGAGGTCACGCGGCGGGTCATCGCGCAGTTCAGCCGGCGCGCGCAGGTCAACCAGGGATCGAAGCCGGCCGCGCCGCACCGGCCGCCGGAGCTCACCGACCGGGAGTACGACGTGCTCGTGGCGATGGCCCGCGGGGCGAGCAACGCCGAGATCGCCCAGCAGTTCGGGGTGACCGAGGCCACGGTGAAGACCCACGTCTCCCGGGTCCTGGTGAAGCTGGGCCTGCGCGACCGTACGCACGCCGTGGTCTACGCCTACGAGAACGGGGTCGTCGCCCCCGGCTCGTAGGCCGACATCATCGGGTGGGATCAGTGCTGCTATAGCGACACCAATCCCACCCGATCATGTCCCACTCGAGCAGGCCGGTCGGGGCGTCCGTCGTGAGAACGACGTCGCGCGCCGGATGTGCGCCCGCGGTCGACCGCATAGCCTTCACGGCATGCTAGAGCTGAGGTCGATCAGCCGGAGCTTCAACGGAACGAAGGTTCTCGATAGCATTTCGTTCGATGTCGCTCCGGGCCGCATCACCGGCTTCGTCGGGGCCAACGGCTCCGGCAAGACCACGACGATGCGGATCATCCTGGGCGTGCTGGCCGCCCACGGGGGCACCGTCCGTTGGCGCGGTGCGCCGATCACCCACCCCGTACGCCAGCGGTTCGGCTACATGCCGGAGGAGCGCGGGCTGTACCCCAAGATGAAGGTGGCCGAGCAGATCGTCTATCTGGGTCGGCTGCACGGGCTCAGCCTCGCGGAGGCCCGGCGCAACACCACCGCGCTGCTGGAACGGCTCGAGTTGTCCGCGCGGGCGCAGGACCCGGTCGAGAAGCTGTCGTTGGGCAATCAGCAACGCGTGCAGATATGCGCAGCCCTGGTGCACAACCCGGAGCTGCTCATTCTGGACGAGCCGTTCTCCGGCCTGGACCCGCTGGCGGTCGAGACTGTCCTCGGCGTGCTGCGGGAGTACGCGGCCCGGGGCGTACCGGTGCTCTTCTCCAGCCACCAGCTGGAGCTGGTCGAGCGGCTCTGCGACGACCTGGTGATCATCTCGGCCGGAACCATCGCGGCCAGCGGGAACCGGGAGGCGCTGCGCGCGCAGCACGCGACGCCCCGCTTCGAGCTGGTGGTCGACGGCGACGCCGGCTGGGTGCGCGATCAGCCGGGAGTGACGGTGGTCGAGCTCGACGGGGCCCGGGTCGTCTTCGACGTCGCAACCGACGCGGCCGCGCAACCGGTGCTGCGGGAGGCGGTCAGTCGCGGGTTCGTGCACAGCTTCGGCAAGGTGATGCCGTCCCTGGCCGAGATTTTCCGGGAGGTTGTGTGATGTCGCGCCTGGCGGATGGACAGTTGCTGAGCAGCCCAGCTCCCGGCGGGTCAGTGCCAAGCGCCGATGATGGCGCCGGCCGGGAGTCGGGCTTCTGGGCATCGACACGTCTCGTTGCCCAGCGGGAGATCACGACGCAGATCCGGGGCAAGAGCTTCTGGATCACCTTCGGCGTGCTCGTGCTGGCCCTCGTCGCGGGCGCGGTCCTCCCCGGCCTCATCGGAGGCGGAGATGACGCACCGACCGTGGCCGTGGTGGGCCAGGACGCGGCCCGAGCCGTGCAGGCCACCGACCTGCAGGCCCGAGTGGTGGACAGTCTCGACGAGGCCCGGGAACTCGTACGTTCCGGAGATGTCGACGCCGCTGTCGTGGGCGACCCTGGTTCGGCGACCGGCCTGCGCGTGATCGCGCTGAACGAGGTCCCCCTGCGGGTTGCCGCGGCGCTGGTGCAGACACCGGAGGTGGACCTGCTCGAACCGGGTGCGCCGAGTGAGGCCGCCCGGTACATGGCGACGTTCGTCTTCGCGCTGGTGTTCTTCATGTTCACCTTGTCGGGCATCGGTATCGCGCAGAGCATCGTGATCGAGAAACAGACCCGCATCGTGGAGATCCTGGCCGCCACCGTGCCCGTGCGGGCGCTGCTGACCGGCAAGATCGTGGCGTTCTCGCTGCTCACCTTCGGCCAGGTCGCCGTGCTGGCCATCGTGGCGCCGATCGCGCTGCGCGCCGGTGAGCAGCAGGCCCTGCTGTCGCTGATCGCGCCCGGCCTGGGGTGGTTCGTGCCGTTCTTCGTCCTGGGGTATGTGCTGCTGGCCGCGATGTGGGCGGCGGCCGGGGCTCTGGTCAGCCGCATGGAGGACCTCGGCTCCAGCTCCTCGCTCGTCATGCTGCTGGTGATGCTGCCGTACTTCGGGGTGATCTTCTTCCAGCGCAACGAGCTGGTGATGACGATCCTGTCGTACGTGCCGTTCTCGGCGGCGGTGGCCATGCCGGTCCGGATGTTCTCCGACGATCCTCAGCCATGGGAACCCATCGTTTCCCTCGGCCTGCTCGCCGCGACGCTGGTCACCTGCATCCTTGTCGCCAGCCGGATCTACACCGGCGCCCTGCTGCAGACCGGCGCCCGGGTGCGGCTGTCCCGGGCCTGGGCCGGCGCCGAGACCCCGTAAGCCGGGACCGCTGCGGCCGGGCGGGTGGCCGTACGGTCGGCGACGCAGGACGTCCCGACCGTACGGCCGCCTCGCCCGGCTCCGGCGGCCTCGGGCTTCAGAAGGCCAGCGCCGGTCGGGTCAGGGTGACCAACTCCGGGCCCCGGTCGTTGAGGAACAGCAGGCGCAGGCGGTTGTCGGGGCCGATAACCGCGGTCACCACGGGGCCGAAGTCGAACGACCATCCGTAGGACGAATCGTCGCGGAGCTGCTCGACAAAGGTGAGGTCGGGCGTCGACCCGACGATGTACGCCTGGCCGGCCTGATTGGCGACCAGCGTCATGGTGTCCAGACCGAGGCCCTGGACGGTACGCCGGGGCGTGATGCAGCCGGGGTCGCCGCAGGTCACGACGACGTTCATCGCGCTCAGGAGCTCCGGCAAGACTCCTTGCGGGTCGGCGGGCGGCCGGGGCGTCAGTTGGGCACCGATGGCCTGCAGGGCGGCCGCGGGGCCGGTCGCGGAGGCCAGCACCTGGAGGGCCGGACGGTCCGGCACGGAACCAACGGGGGTCAACTCCGGCCATGGCCCGATCCGGGTCACGATCGGCCCGTCGGGGCACCCGGCCGGGCAGCCGCCGAGGTACAGCGTCTCGTCGCTGCGGTCGACGTAACCCAGGGCCAGCGTGCCGCTACGGGGGTCGGCCGAGACGTCGATGAGGCCGCCGACCTGTGTCGGCCGCGGCAGGGTCGGAACGGTGTGGACAGTCGGTTGTGGACAGTCCAGGCGCTCGCAGCTGATCAGCCGTACGGTGGATCTCGTCTCGCCCGGGCCGGGGGCGGCGATCACCGCCGCGAAGCCACCACCCGGGAGCGCGGTTACGCTCATCGACCGGTCCCACTCCTGATCGGGCGGCTCGTACAGGGTGATCGCCCCACCCCAGCGGCACTGTCCGTCGTCGCTGGGCGCCAGCCGGCACCAGACCAGGCGGACAGGCTGCTCGGGGTTGGCCACGAGCGCCAGCAGTGTCCCGTCGGGCGTCACGTCGGCCGCCAGGATGGGTCCCTCGGTGGGGCAGCTTCGCGTTCCGGCCGGGGTGGGCGGGGCACCGCCGGAGCACGGCATGGTCAGCAGGTCGACGTCCGTGCAGTGCGCGTCCCGGCACAGGGCCACCTGGGTCGGATCGACGCTGACCACGGTGCCGTCGATCAGCACGGCCATGGTCAGCGGCCGCGTCGAGAAGCCGGCCGGCGGCACGGCCACGGTCAGCACGGGCAGGTTATTCGGATTGACCAGCATGAGAGCCGGCCCGACGGCCGCCGGCCCGACGCAGAGCAGGGCGACGGCCACGGATCGCAGCCAGCGAAGGGACGGGTGCGGCCCGGCCGGCCGCTCGTCCTCGGTCCGGGCCTCCGGCTGGCGGCGGCCGGGGGTCATCACGTCCGCCGCCCAGGTCGGGGTGGGGCTCGGCCAGGCGGTCCGGCCGTACGCCGACACGAGCGGACCGTCGTGGACGATGACGGTCAGCTCGTGTTCGTCCCGGAGGAACCCGGTTGGTTCGCCCGGCTCGCGGTCAGCGAGGGACGACTCCGGGGCAGTGAGCGGGTCATAGCCGTCCGACGATGCCGCCGACCCGGCCGGGTAGACCACCCGGTAGGCGCGGAACAGGCCGACCGCCTGCAGCGGCACGGCGACGACCAGGATCATGTACTCGAGCAGGACGACCGCCGACCAGAGCACGTCGCTCACCCAGCTTCGGCCGGTCGGCAGGATGGCCGGGTCCAGCCAGGCGAGGACCACGGCCGGGGACAGCACGGTGGGCAGGATCAATGCGCCGGTCGCGAGGTGGCCGCGGCGGGCGACCACTGCGCGCCGCAGTGCGTCGGGCAGGCGACGACCATCGACGAGCATCGCCGGCAGTGCGAGGGCCAGCCGGGCCAGACCGTACGTCCACAGGACAGCGGTGAGCACGCCGGCCGGACCACCGAACCGCCCCGCCGCGGCGACCGAGGCGTGCAGGCCGAGCAGGGCCAGCCCGGCGAGCAGCGCGCCGAGCGCGAGCCACTCCGCGAGCCGGGCCGGGGGGACGCGTCGCCAGGCCGTCCGCACCGAGCGACCCGCGAGGACGCGCAGCGCGGTGCCGAGTCCGATGAACCAGGCCAGGGCCACCAGCAGCGGGATGACCACCCGTACCTGCGCCTGGCCATTCATGATCGACAGCACGACGAGCGTCCGCACGGTGGGCTCGTAATTGGTGATGATGGATCCGTTGATGATGGCGCCGGTATTGCTGTCCAGCACGAAGAGCAGGGACGTGAGTGCCACCGCCGGGCCGAGGGTCAGCCCGGCGACGGCGAGCAGCGCCGACCACCGCGTCCGCAGCGGGCCCAGCCAGGCGTCGACAAGGTTCGAGCGCACCCGCCCAGGGTAGGCACCACGCCGGTCAGCGGGAGGCCCCTGGATGGACGGTCGGGTGGAGTGAGCGGCCTCCGGCCGCTGCGGCGTTGGCTACGCGGCGTTCCCGGTGGTCGCCGCGAGGGCGGGGAGCACGTCGCGGGCGTACATGGCGATCATCTCGCGGTAGTACGGACCCACGGGCGCGACGTAGATCTCGTCCGCCCCGGCGTCGCGGTACTGCTGCATCGCCTGGATGTGGCGCTCGGGGTCCGGTCCACATGCGATGGTCGCGGTGACCTGCTCGGGCCGGACCAGCGACACGGCCTGCTCGACGTGCGCCGGCGCCGGCAGGACCTGGTTCAGCTCGCCCGGCAGCCCGTTCGTGGGCCACGTCTCGTAGGCGATCTTCTCGGCCTCGTCGAGAGTGGGGGCCACGCACGCCTTGCTGTTGACGGTGACCGTCTTGCCCGGAGCCAGCTTTCGAAACATGTCGATGGTTGCCCGATCCGGTCGGGTGGTGACGAACCCGTCGCCGACCTCGGCGGCGAAGCGGGTCGAGGCCGGACCGAACGCGGAGATGTACACCGGCACCGGCTCGTCCGGCACCGTGTACAGGCGCGCGTGCTGGACCGTGTAGTGCGGCCCGCGGTGATTGACGAGCTTGCCGGTCCACAGCTGACGCATCACCTCGATCGCCTCGGCCAGCATGTCCCGCCGGACGTCGGCGTTGGGCCACGGCCCGCCCAGGATGGTCTCGTTGAGCGCCTCGCCTGTGCCGACACCGAGCCGGAACCGGCCCCGGGTCAGCACCGCGCACGTCGCCGCGGCCTGGGCGATGATCGCCGGATGGATGCGGACGGTCGGGCAGGTCACGGCGGTCATGATCGGCAGGTCGCTGGCCTGGCTCACCGCGCCGATGACCGTCCACACGAACGACGCCTGACCCTGGGCGCTGATCCAGGGATGGAAGTGGTCCGTGATGCAGAGGCCGACCATGCCGGCGTCCGCCGCGAGGCGCGCCTGCTCGATGAGCTGCTCCGGCGGGTACTCCTCGGTGGACAGGACAAGCCCGACTCGCATGGCCAACCTCCGTCTCCGTTGGTCATGGCCCAACTTCCGTCATCGTGGACAGCGACCGCGCGGCCCCGTCTTGTCCGGACCCCTTCTGTCCCTGCCTGGGCCCCGTCCTTCTGTGCCTACGGGCCTTGCCTACCCGTCCTTCTGTGTTTACCCCGCCGAAGTGCTTGCCCGCAGGCGGACCGCGGAAGCCCGTGACGGGTGCGACCGGTGAGTCGGATGGCGGGCTGGTCGGCCTCGTCGGCCGCCGGTGACCCCCTGCGGCTCGTCAGCGGGCGGGCCGGCGGCGTGAGCGCGGAGCTGGCTGCGCGGGTTGGCTGTCCGCGGGGTTGTCCGGACCGATGATGGAGCGAACGAGCTGGCCCAGTTGCGCGGCGACCTCCTCGAGCGGCACAAGCGAATGCTCGGCCCGGCACAGGGCCACCGCACCCTCGATCGCGGCCACGATCGTCCAGGCCAGGCGGGCCGCCTGGCTCTCCCCGACCCCGTGCTCGGTGAGGACGGCGGCCAGCCGCGCCCGCCACGAGCCGAAGACCTCGTTCGCGGTCGCCCGGAGGTCGGGGTCGTCCTCCGTGGCCACGGCGAACACGGCACACCCCACGCGGAAGTCGCTGCGTTCCAGCACCTTCCGCCACTCGTCGGTCAACGCGGCCAGGGCGGCGTCAGGGCCCTCGGTGCGCGCGCGTTCAATCAACTGATCGACATGCGCTCCCTGGGCCTTCACCGCCTCGGTGATGAGCTCGTGCTTGCCGCCGGGGAAGTGATGGTAGGTCGAGCCGAAGGGAACCCCCGCTTCCTTGGCCAGGTCACGCAGGCTGGTCGCGGCCGCGCCTCGGGTGCCGACCATCCGGGCGGCCCCCCGGATCATGCGGGTGCGCGTGTCGCTCGCCATGGCGCACCAGTGTATGCCTTGCCCGGTCTATGACAGTCGTCGTAGACTCGCGCCCATGGTCTATGACAGTCGTCATAAGCTGTCGAGCCGGGTGCTGGCCGACGACGGCCGCGAGTTGCCCGTCGACGTCTTCGAGCCGGCGGGCCCGCCGACCGGGGTGGCCCTGGTCGTGCCGGCCATGGCGACCCCGGCGTCGTACTACTACGGATTCGCGGAATGGCTGTCCCGACGCGCGTTCCGGGTGGTCACCTTCGACTACCGCGACACCGACAGCCCGCAGGTGATGAAGACGTCACCGGTCGATATCGATCGATGGGCCGCCGACGTCACCACGATGGCCACCATGGCTTCTTCCGCCGCCGGCACGCGCACCTGTGGGACCGGATCGTGCTTCCGTTCCTGCAGGCCGATCGTCCCGAATCGATCGCGGTTGCCTGACGCGACAACTCTGGTGCTCGCGTCCGCTCGCACGGGCCTCGGGCCTCTTGGTGCGTGGCCTTCCGCGACGCTTGCGGAGCGGAAGCAGGATGACCGACTCCTCGCTCGGTCGCTGGCGCTCCCTCGCTTGTCAGTTCAGATCCACGCAGGCCCGAGGCCGACGCTGGTGGCGAAGCTGCTGGGCGCTGCGGGAGAAAACGGATTGACCGCCCTTCGTAGCATCGAAGCTGTCCAGCTATCGCGCGGGAGGTCGATCGTGCGCGTTCAGCCACGCCGCATCGCGGTCGTCATCCCCGTGTGCCAGCACGAGGTGATTCTGACGTCTTTCTCGGCGCCCGGCCGGTCCGTCGTGGCCGCCGGGCGTCCGTGACACCTCTGGCCGCGTCTCGGTAACGCAACGTTTTCTCGGTAGCGCAGCTTTCTCGTTCTCGGTGCGGCGCGTTTGGTGATGCGCGCCGCCCAGTGTTCGTGCCCCGAGCAGGGCCGCGGCGGTGGCCGCCGGCCGCGACGGGCATCGCTGCGTCGTCGTCGCTGCGCCGGTGCCGGGTGTCACGGACTCAGTGACCCCTGTCCCTGAGCCCGTTCGAAAGGTTGTCTTCGCATGCGTACCGGCCTGCTCCGTAACATCAGCGTCCTTGCCCACGTCGATGCGGGAAAGACCACGGTCACCGAACGGATCCTCTACGCCACCGGCGCCACCTACAAGCGCGGCGAGGTCCACGAGGGAACGACGACGACCGACTTCGATCCCCAGGAGCGCGACCGCGGCATCACGATCTTCTCCGCGGCTGTCAGCTGCACGTGGGACGGTCACCGCATCACGCTGATCGACACCCCCGGGCACGTGGACTTCACCGACGAGGTCGACCGCAGCCTGCGCGTCATCGACGGCGCCGTCGTCGTCTTCGACGGGGTGGCCGGCGTGCAGCCGCAGAGCGAGACCGTGTGGCGGCAGGCCGACCGCCACGGGGTGGCCCGGATCGCGTTCGTCAACAAGCTCGACCGGTCCGGGGCCGACCTCGACGCGGCGGTCGCGTCGATCCGCGAGAAGCTGCATAAGACGCCGCTCGTGGTGCAGTTGCCCATCGGCGCCGAGGAGGGGTTCGTCGGCGTGGTGGACCTGGTTCGGTGGCGGTCGCTGACCTGGGTCGACGACCGCATGGTCGTGGCTCCGGTGCCCGACGAGCTGATCGAGCGGGCGACCCGGGCGCGGCACGAGCTGGCCGAGGCGGTCGCGGCCCGGCACGAGGCGGCCTTCGCCGAGTTCGTCGAGACATCCACGGTGTCGCCCGCCACCATGCAGGCGGCGCTGCGGGAGCTGACGTTGACCGGGGAAGGTCTGGTCGTGCTGTGCGGGGCGGCGTACCGAAATCGGGGCATCGAACCTCTGCTCGACGCCGTGGTCGCCTACCTACCGTCCCCAGTGGACGTTCCTCCGGTGCGGGGCGAGTGGCACGGCGACGAGGTGACCCGGGCCGCCGACCCCGACGCCCCGTTCGCGGCGCTGGTGTTCAAGGTGGTGCCGGCCGCCACCGGTCGGGTCGCCGTGGTCCGCGTGTACTCCGGCACCGTCCGGCCGGGCGACACGGTGCTCGTCAGCGGCGGCGCCGGCTCGGCCAGCGGGTCCGGCTCGGCCAGCCGCGCTTCCGTCGGGGGCCTGGTCCGGGAGCGGATCGGCCGCATCCTGCACGTGCAGGCCAACCGGTACAGCGAGGTCCCCTCCGCCCGGGCCGGGGAGATCGTCGCGCTCGTCGGGCCGAAGACCGTACGTGCCGGCGCCACACTCTCCACACCGGACGCTCCGGTCGTCCTGGAGGCGCCGGTCCCCACGGAGCCCGTGGTGTCGGTGGCCGTGGAGGCGCGCCGGCGGACCGATCAGTCGCGGTTGGCGACCGCGCTGGCGCGGCTGGTCGATGAGGACCCGTCGTTGTCGGTCCGTACGGATGCCGAGACCGGGCAGACGCTGCTGTCGGGGCTCGGGGAGCTGCATCTGGAGGTGGCGGTTGAGCGGCTGCGTCAGGCCCACGCGGTCGAGGTGACCGTCGGGGCGCCGCAGGTGGCCTACCGGGAGACGGTGGTCACGGGCGTGACCGGCGTCGTCTACCGGCACGTCAAGCAGGATGGCGGGGCCGGGCAGTTCGCCCACGTGGTCCTGGACGTGGCGCCGTATCCGGAGGGAGAGTTCGTATTCGAGTCCAATGTGGTCGGTGGTCGGGTGCCGGCACCGTTCATCAAGGCGGTCGAGGCGGGCTGCCGGGAGGCGCTGCTCGACGGGCCGCTGCGGGGTGCCCCGGTGACCGGCGTGCGAGTGACGCTCACCGACGGGATGACGCACGTGAAGGACTCGTCGGAGCTCGCCTTCCACACGGCGGGCCGACTGGGTCTGCGTGAGGCGCTGCGCCGGTGTGCGATGGCGGTCCTCGAGCCGATCGTCGAGGTGACCGCCACCGTGCCCGAGGAGTATCTCGGCGCCGTGCTCGGCGACCTGTCCGCGCGCCGGGGTCGCATCGGTGGCTCGACCGCCCGCGCCGGCACCGTGGTCGTGACGGCGACGGTGCCGCTGGCGGAGCTGTTCGGCTACGCCACCCGCCTGCGCAGCCGTACCCAGGGCCGCGGCACGTTCACCACCCGGCCCGCTGGCTACGCCCGCGTCCCGTGACCGGTCGCCGCCCATGATCGGGTGGGATTGGTGTCGCTATGACCGCACCAATCCCACCCGATCATCGCGGGTCGCCCCGGCCGAGGCGGAGCTGACCCCGTTAGGGTTACCTCGTGAAGTCGTTCAACACGGCTGGGCCGTGCGATCCGGAGCGGCACTACATGCTGCCGCCGGAGCCACGCCTGCCCGAGGCACGCGGCTTGATCGAGCGGGGCCTGTACTTCGTGGTCCACGCGCCGCGGCAGACGGGCAAGACGACGACCCTGCGGGCGTTGGCTCGGCGGCTTACCGCCGAGGGGCGATTCGCCGCGCTGCATTTCTCCTGCCAGCGGGCGGGTCCGGCCGGTGACGACTTCGGGCAGGCGGAGGAGCTGATCCTCGATGCCATCCGGGCGAGGGCAGAGATCGAGCTGCCGAGTGCGCTGCTCCCGCCCGCCCCG
>JADGGF010000724.1 GCA_019690055.1 Micromonosporaceae bacterium | reverse complement strand
TTCGCCGCCGAGCCAGACGTTCGGCTCGCAAGCTTCGCCGCCGAGCCAGACGTTCGGCTCGCAACCTTCGCCGCCGAGCCAGACGTTCGGCTCGCAACCTTCGCCGCCGAGCCAGACGTTCGGCTCGCAAGCTTCGCCGAAGAAGCCCCCGGCTTGTCGGCAACTCTCTCCATCCCGACACAGTAGGCCCACGGCCTAGCGTGAGTCCATCCGCCGGCGCGGGTGGGCCTGCGGCGCCGGCACCCGGTGGGAGGAGGCGCGGTGGGGCGACCGTTTCCGGTTGCGGCGTCGGCGGCCCTGGAGTTGGCCCTCATCGGGCCTCCGCGACCGGCGACCGTGATCGCCACGACCCCACACGCCACCTACCTCGAAGTCGCCGACCCGGAGCGGACGCTGCTCTGCCTGGCCTCTTCGGCGGCGATCCGCGTGCCCTGCGCGCTGGTCCTCGAGTCGAGGTCGCTGCCCCCACAGGTGCCGCCGGGCACGACCGCCGAGGTCGGCAACGGATATGTAACTATTCGTACGGATAACGCCATAACCGGGTTCCGCGTGCATCGCTGGTGGCGCCCGCCTCGTCCCCGGGGCCTGGGCACCGTCGCGCCGGCCCGGCTGGCGGCGGCCGTACGGTGGCTGACCGGACGCGTCGCCGACCCGCTCGACCCCGCCGGCCGCACCGCGGTGGCCGATCTCGTGACGGCGTTGGCCGCCGGTCAGGCGCCGGATGACCCGGTCGGCCGCCTGCTCGGTCGGGGTTCCGGGCTCACCCCGACCGGCGACGATGTGCTGGCCGCAGCCCTGGTGACCTTGCTGGCGCTCGGCTCTCCGGCCGCGGCTCCGCTCGCCGAGGCCGTGCGGGCGCAGGCGCCCACGGCGACCACCACGGTCTCGGCCGGGCTGCTGCGCCACGCCGCGGAGGGCCGCTGCATCCCGCAGTTGGCCGACCTGCTGGCCGCCGTCGGCGGCACCGGCCACCCGACGGCCCACTCGTCGGCGAGCGACGCGACCGCCGAGACACTGCCCCGGGCGGCGGGCGCGCTGCTGGCCGTGGGCAACTGTTCCGGTGCCGGCCTGCTGCACGGGGTGCTGGTCGCGGTGGCGATCGCCCACGAACGGCTCGCGAACGGCGTCATCGCGACCCGACCGTCGGCCCAGCCGAGCCCGGTGGCGGCGTGAGACACCTGCAGATCCGGCCCGGGGTCTACCGGGATTCGGTCGCGCTCATGCACATCAGCGCCCGGCTGGCCGCGTCGCCGGGAGTCGAGCAGGCGCTGGTCGCGATGGCGACGCCGGTCAACGTCGAGCTGCTCGCCGACCTGGGTCTGGATCGCCCCGCCGACGCCGGTCCGAACGACCTGATGATCGCCGTGGTGGCCGACAGTGACGAGGCCCTGGCCGCCGCCCTCGACACCGTCGAGCGGGAGCTGGCCGCCCCGACTCCGGCGTCGTCCACATCGGACGTCGGCATCCCAGCGGTCGCTCCCCGCACGACCGCCAGCGCGGCCCGGCGGGTCCCGGGCGGGATAGCGCTGGTCTCCACGCCCGGCCCGTACGCCTTCGTCGAGGCGATGGACGCGCTCGAGGCCGGCCTGTCCGTCATGGTCTTCTCCGACAACGTGCCGGTCGAGCAGGAGGTGTGTCTCAAGCAGCGGGCGTACGGTCAGGGGTTGCTGGTCATGGGTCCGGACTGCGGCACCGCGGTGGTCGGCGGGGTCGGGCTGGGCTTCGCCAACGTGGTCCGGCCGGGGCCGGTGGGCCTCGTGGCCGCCTCGGGCACCGGGGCCCAGCAGGTGATGGCGCTGCTCGCGGCGGCCGGGGTCGGCATCTCGCACTGCCTGGGGG
>JADGGF010000066.1 GCA_019690055.1 Micromonosporaceae bacterium | reverse complement strand
GTCGCTCCGCCGCTCGGCGATCAGCCGCCGCCCCGCGGGACGCCCGTAGCCTCGCGTCGTCGCTCCTGGTCATGCTGGTCGCTCCGCCGCTCGGCGATCAGCCGCCGCCCCGCGGGACGCCCGTAGCCTCGCGTCGTCGCTCCTGGTCATGCTGGTCGCTCCGCCGCTCGGCGATCCACTGCCGCCCCACGCGACCCCCGTAGCCTCGTCACGGCCGCCATCGTAGGGCCGGCGCCGTAGGGTGGGGTGTATGGCCGTACACCTCACCCGGATCTATACCCGCACCGGTGATGCCGGGCAGACCTCGCTCGGCGATGGCTCGCGGGTACCGAAGACCGACCCGCGCATCGAGGCCTACGCCGACGTCGACGAGACGAACGCGGCCATCGGGGCGGCGCTCGCCTTGGGCACGCCGGCCGAGCCGGTGGCCCGGGTGCTCGCCGCCGTGCAGAACGACCTGTTCGACCTCGGGGCCGACCTCTGCGCCCCCGTCCGCCCCGACCAGACCCAGCGCCTGCGGATCACCGAGGCGTACGTGTCCCGGTTGGAGGGGTGGTGCGACGAGTTCAACGCGAACCTACGTCCGCTCGACTCATTCATCCTGCCGGGCGGCACCCCGGCCGGGGCCCTGCTGCACCTGGCCCGGACGGTGTGCCGGCGGGCTGAGCGGCGCGTGTGGGCCCTGATGGAGCGCGAGCCCGACCGGACCAACCCGCTCGCGGCGACGTACCTCAACCGCCTGTCGGACCTGCTGTTCATCCTCGCCCGGGCGGCCAACCCCGACGGCGACGTCCGCTGGGTCCCCGGCGGCGACAGCAGCGGCGCGCGTTAACGAACCCCGCCCGAGCGGAGGCGAGGGCGATTCATGATTGGCTCAGGGCCCTTGGTGGGGCGGACTCGATCCAGGAGAGGAACGCGGTGACCGCCGACTCGGCGAGCGCCAGCTCCACCTGGTCGGGCACCGACCGGCGCGAGTAGGCGGACCGGCGACCGCCGGAGCACCGCAGCACGACCCAGCCCTCCGGCATGGAGAGGCGTTCGGGCCCCTGCGGCGGTCGGCGCTCCTCGACGCTCAGCGTGTGGCGCAGCAGGACGCGCCGAGGGCGCGGGCTGAGGCTGAACAGGCGGTACCAGCGCAGCTCGTCGGCGGTGAACTGACCGATGCCGGGCGCCCAGCCGCGACCCGGCACGTACGTGGACAACCGCATGCTCATCCCGATCGTGCCGCCGCGCCGGGAGATCAGCGAACGCCGGGCAAAGATCAGGATCAGGGCGAGGGGCAGGATGAGGAGCGCGAGGCCAGCGGCTTCGAGGTACCCCATCCCGACCCCGGCCTAGTGCGTCGGCGACTGGACGAGGGCCTGCGCGGGGTCTTCGCCCGTGGCCGGCTCGGCGTGCTCGGCCAGCACGGTTACCCCGTCCTCGGTGATGGAGAGGAACCCGCCCGTCACGTCCCAGGCGAGGTCCTCGTCGCCGGTGCGGACGCGGACCCGGCTCGGCTCTTTGAGCTGGCCCAGCAGCGGGGCGTGCCCGGCCAGGACGGCGAGCTCACCCTCGGTGGTGCGGGCCACCACCATCTCCGCCTCACCCGTCCAGATCCGGGACTCGACGGAGACAATCTCGACGCGGAACAGGTTCGCCACTTCTGCCTCGGTCTCCTCCGGACGCGGGTACGGGGACAACGGCTCTGGAGGTGTCGGGCCCTGAGCCGTGTAGGGGCCTTGGGGGTGTAGGCCGAGTCTAATCGGTCGGGCCGACGTGGCGAGGGCGGCATCGGATGCCGGGCGAAGATCACACCGCTACGATGGGCCGGATCAATTGATCAATGGAAAGGGAGGCCACATGACCACCCCCAACCCCCGGGGCCTGCTCGCCGCACCGCGGCAGCTCGCCGCGTGGGCACTCATCGGGTACGCCGGGCTGCACCTGTTCATCGCGTTCCTGAACTGGGTCGCGCCCCGGCAGTTCCAGACGTTCGCGGAGCGGTCGGCCAGCGCGTGCGGAACCCTCACGTCGTTGGTCGAGCTCGCGCTGCCGGTGGTGGCCGTACTGATCGCGACGTGGGGCGACGCGCCCGTGGCGCAGGCGCGGCTGATCGCCACGATCGCCCTGGTCGAGTACGTGGTGGTGCTGTTCCTCGGCGCGCTCACGTTCCTGATCGGCCTGGCCGGCTTCGTCAACGTCAACGGCCTCGACGTGCTCGGCTACCTGCTGCTCGGTCTCGGCCGGCTCGGCCTCGCGCTGATCGCCGGGCTGGTGGCATACCAGACGTGGACCCGGCTGGGCGGGTCGCTCGCGGCGCTGACCCGGCCCAGCACCCCCTGGCCGCCGAGCGAACCGCCGGCCAGCGGACCGACCTACGGCGGACCGCCCGCCAGTGGCCCGACCTATGGCGGCCCGGCCGCCTGAGCCGACCCGGGCGACGCACGCCCGACCCGACACGAGTGTGGCCCCTCCCGATCGGGAGGGGCCACAGTCGTATGCGACGTCGACCGGCGGTCGAGCTGGGCCGGGTCGCGGCCTACCGGTTGCGCAGCTCAGCCGCCTTGCGCTCCAGGTCCTCCAGGCCACCGCACATGAAGAACGCCTGCTCCGGGTAGGTGTCGTACTCACCCTCGGCGATCTTCTTGAACGCCTCGATGGTCTCCTTGACCGGGACGAACGACCCGGGGATACCGGTGAAGACCTCGGCCGCGTACGTGTTCTGGGACAGGAACCGCTCAATGCGGCGCGCCCGGCCTACCGTGATCTTGTCCTCCTCGGAGAGCTCGTCCATGCCGAGGATCGCGATGATGTCCTGCAGGTCCTTGTACCGCTGCAGGATCCGCTTCACCTCGGTGGCGACGGCGTAGTGCTCCTGACCGACGTACTGCGGCGCGAGGATCGTCGAGGTCGAGGCGAGCGGGTCCACGGCCGGGTAGATGCCCTTGTCGGCGATGGACCGCTCCAGGTTCGTCGTCGCGTCGAGGTGGGCGAAGGTGGTGTGCGGGGCCGGGTCGGTGTAGTCGTCGGCCGGCACGTAGATCGCCTGCATCGAGGTGATGGCCTTGCCCCGCAACGAGGTGATCCGCTCCTGCAGCTCACCCATCTCGTCGGCCAGCGTCGGCTGGTAACCCACGGCGCTCGGCATCCGCCCGAGCAGGGTGGAGACCTCCGAGCCGGCCTGGGTGAACCGGAAGATGTTGTCGATGAAGAGCAGCACCTCCTGGTTCTGCACGTCCCGGAAGTACTCGGCCATGGTCAGCGCGGCCAGCGCGACCCGCAGCCGGGTGCCGGGCGGCTCGTCCATCTGGCCGTAGACCAGCGCGGTCTGCGGGAGCACGCCCGACTCGCTCATCTCGAGGATGAGGTCGTTGCCCTCGCGGGTCCGCTCGCCGACGCCGGCGAAGACCGAGGTACCACCGAAGTTGCGGGCCACCCGGATGATCATCTCCTGGATGAGCACCGTCTTGCCCACGCCCGCGCCGCCGAAGAGGCCGATCTTGCCACCCTTCACGTACGGCGTGAGCAGGTCGATGACCTTGATGCCGGTCTCCAGCATCTCGGTCTTCGGCTCCAGTTCGGCGAAGGCCGGCGGCCTGCGGTGGATCGGCCACCGCTCGGTCACCTCGAGCTTCTCGCCGGGCTTGAGGTTGAGGCACTCACCGACCACGTTGAAGACGTGCCCCTTGATCCCGTCGCCCACCGGCACCGTGATCGGCGAGCCGGTGTCGCGCACCTCGGCGCCGCGGACCAGGCCGTCGGTCGGCTGCATCGAGATCGCCCGCACCATGTTGTCACCCAGGTGCTGGGCCACCTCGAGGGTGAGCGTCCGCGTGCGCCCGGAGAGGGTCACGTCGACGTGCAGCGCGTTGTAGATGTCCGGCATGGCGTCACGCGGGAACTCGGCGTCGACGACCGGGCCGATGACCCGGACCACCGATCCGGTGCCGGTCTTGGTTGCGGTTGCAGCAGTCATCACACTTCACTTCCCGACGCCGCCAGCGCGTTCGCGCCGCCGACGATCTCGCTGATCTCCTGGGTGATCGAGGCCTGCCGAGTGGCATTCATCTGCCGCGTCAGCGTCTTGATCATCTCGTCCGCGTTGTCGGTCGCGGCCTTCATGGCCCGCCGCCGGGCCGCGGACTCGCTGGCGGCGGCGTCGATGAGGGCCGCATAGATTCGAGTATTGATGTACTTGGGCAGCAGCTCATCGAGCAGCGCGTCGGCCGAGGGCTCGAACTCGTAGGCCGGCAGCACGCCGGACGGGTGCTCGTGGATGTCGGTCTCCACGACCACCATCGGGGCGAGCTGGTTGGCCACCGGCGTCTGAGTCATCAGCGACCGGAACGACGTGTGCACCACGTGCAGTTCGTCGACGCCGAGGATGCCGTCGACTCCGGCCCCACCGTCATCGATGTCGTCGGCCCCGGCGATGAACGCCTTGATGAGCGCGACCCCGACCTCGCGGGCGTCGGCGAAGGTGGGCTGCTCGGAGAAGCCGGTCCAGCTCCCCTCGATCGGCCGGTCCCGGAACCGGTAGTAGGTCACGCCCTTGCGGCCGATGACGTAGAGGAAGACCTGCTTGCCCTCGTCCTTCAGGCGCGCGATGAGCTGCTCGGCCGTACGGATCACGTTGGCGTTGTAGCCGCCGGCCAGCCCTCGGTCGCTGGTGATCACCAGCACCCCGGCCCGACGCACCCGCGGCCGCGGCTGCAGCAGCGGGTGGTCGATGCTCGCGCTGCTGGCCAGCGCGGTGAGCACGTCGGTGATCGCCTTCGAGTAGGGCAGGGAGGCGGCCACCCGCGCCTGGGCCTTGGCGATGCGGCTCGTCGCCACGAGCTCCATCGCCTTGGTGATCTTCCTCATGGACCGGGTCGTGCGGATCCGGCCCCGCAGCTGGCGAACCGAACCGGCCATCAGCGCTGCACCGGGGTCCTACGGATGCGGCGGACCTTCTCCTGGGTCTCCACACCCTCCGCCATCGCCTCGGCCTCCTCCTCGTTGATGACGATGCCGCCACCCTCGGCGAGGAAGGTCTGCTTGAAGTGCGTGATCGCCTCGTCCAGCGCGCCCTTGATGTCGTCGTTCCACTCGCCAGCCGCGATCTGGGTGAGCACCCCGCTGTGGGCGTGACGCAGGTAGCGCAGGAACTCGGCCTCGAACCGTCGGATGTCGGCGACCGGGATGTCGTCGAGCTTGCCCTCGGTGCCGGCCCACACCGACACCACCTGCTCCTCGACCGGGAACGGCGTGTGCTCCGGCTGCTTGAGCAGCTCGACCAGGCGGGCACCCCGCTCCAGCTGCATCCGCGACGCCCGGTCCAGGTCCGAGGCGAACGCGGCGAAGGCCTCCAGCTCCCGGTACTGGGCCAGGTCCAGCCGCAGCCGCCCGGCGACCGACTTCATCGGCTTGACCTGGGCCGCGCCTCCCACCCGGGAGACCGAGGTGCCGACGTTGATCGCGGGCCGGACGCCCTGGTTGAACAGACCCTCCTCGAGGAAGATCTGGCCGTCGGTGATCGAGATGACGTTGGTCGGGATGAAGGCCGAGATGTCGCCGGCCTTGGTCTCGATGATCGGCAGGCCGGTCATCGAGCCGCCGCCCATCTCGTCGGAGAGCTTGGCGCAGCGCTCCAGCAGCCGCGAGTGCAGGTAGAAGACGTCGCCCGGGTACGCCTCGCGGCCCGGCGGGCGGCGCAGCAGCAGGGAGATCGCCCGGTACGCCTCGGCCTGCTTGGAGAGGTCGTCGAAGACGATCAGCACGTGCTTGCCGGCGTACATCCAGTGCTGGCCGATGGCCGAGCCGGTGTAGGGGGCCAGGTACTTGAAGCCGGCCGGGTCGCTGGCGGGCGAGGCGACGATGGTGGTGTACTGCATCGCGCCGTGCTCCTCGAGCGTGGCCTTCACCGCCGCGATGGTCGAGCCCTTCTGGCCGATCGCCACGTAGATGCAGCGCACCTGCTTCTTCGGGTCGCCGGACTCCCAGTTCGCCTTCTGGTTGAGGATCGTGTCGATGGCGATCGTGGTCTTGCCGGTCTTGCGGTCGCCGATGATGAGCTGGCGCTGACCCCGGCCGATCGCGGTCATGGCGTCGATCGCCTTGATGCCGGTCTGCAGCGCCTCCTTCACCGGCTGGCGCGCCATCACGTTCGGCGCCTGCAGCTCCAACTCGCGGTAGGTCTCGTACTCGATGTCGCCGAGGCCGTCGATGGGCCGGCCCAGCGGGTCCACCACCCGACCGAGGAAGGCGTCGCCGACGGGCACGGACAGCACCCGGCCGGTGCGCTTGACCTGCTGGCCCTCCTCGATACCGGTGAACTCGCCGAGGATGACCACACCGATCTCACGCACGTCCAGGTTCAGCGCCACACCGAGCGTGCCGTTCTCGAACTCGAGCAGCTCGTTGGCCATGGTCGAGGGCAGGCCCTCGACGTGGGCGATGCCGTCGCCGGTGTCCGCGACCGTGCCCACCTCCTCGCGGGACACGTCCGGGCGGTACGAGGAGACGTAGCGCTCGAGCGCGGCGCGGATCTCGTCGGACGAGATGGTCAGCTCGGCCATCCTCTATCTTCCTTCTGGTTCGTCATGGGCGTACGTCTGCGAAAAGCCGCTCCGCGGGCGCGCGAAGCGGTGGTGGACTCACTTCTTAACCGCCAGGGCGGCTCTGGTTTCGGCGAGCCGGCGGCGCACCGTGCCGTCGTAGAGGTCGTGGCCGATCCGGACGCTGACGCCGCCGAGCACCTCCGGCGCCACGGTCACCTTCACCTCGACCTGACGGCCGTAGATCTCGCTCAACCGGGCCGCCAGCCGCGCCGACTCCGCCTCGCTCAACGGCGCGGCCGCGGTCACGTACGCGATGTCCCGCTCGCGCCGGTACGCGGCCAGTTCGACGATAGCGCGCAGGGCCGCCGAGAACGCCCGGCCGCCGAAGCCGTGCAGGGCCGCGATCACCAGCCGTACGGTCACCGGCCGCGCCTTGCCCTCCAGCAGCAGCTTCGCCAGCTCGGCCCGCTGGGCCGGCGGCACCGTCGACGCGCCGAGCGCCGCCGCGAGGTCGAGGTTCGCGTCGACCACCTGGCCGAACCGGAACAGCTCGTCCTCCACCTCGGCCAGCTCACCCGCGGCCTGCGCGCTGGCCAGCAGCGCCTGCACGCCCAGGCGCTCGACCGAGTTGAGCAGCTCCGCGCCGGACGACCAGCGGCCGCCTGCGAGAATGCGCAGCAGCTCGAGGGCCGGGTCGGAGACCTTGCCGGCGAGCAGCGAGTCGAGCAGTCCGACCCGCTCGGGCCCGGGGCGGGACGGGTCGGCCAGCGCCCGCCGCAGGCGAGGCTCCCGACCGAGCACCTCGGCCACGCTGAGCAGTTCGTCGGCCACCCCGGTCAGCGCGGACCCCTCGGCCGCGGCCATCTCGTTGAGGCGGGCCAGGGCCGGGGCGTACGACTCGCGGCTGGAAGCATCCACGGCGGACCTACCTTCCGGCCGGCGCCGCGTCGAGCTCGGCGAGGAAGCGGTCCACGGTGCCCCGCCGCCGCGCCTCGTCCTCCAGCGCCTCGCCCACGATCCGCCCGGCCAGCTCGACCGCGAGCGTGCCGACGGTGCCGCGCAGCTCCCGGATGATCGTCTGCCGCTCGGCGGCGAGCTGCTCGCGACCGGCCGCGATGATCCGCTCGGACTCCTCGCGGGCCTTGGCCAGGATCTCCTGCCGGATCGCCTCGGCCTCGGCCGCCGCCTCCTGCCGGATGCGGGAAGCCTCGCTGCGCAGCTCGTTCAGCTGCTCCTGGTAGCGCTCGTAGAGCGCGTTCGCCTCGGCCTGCCGCTCCTCGGCGCGTCGCAGCCCGCCCTCGATCGCCTCCACGCGGGCCTGGTACATGGCCTCCATCCGCGGGAAGGCGAACTTGAGCAGCACGAAGCAGAGCACCGCGAACGCGATCGTCCCGATGATCAGCTCCTGCCACACCGGGAAGATCGGGTTCGGCTCTTGCTCTGGCGCTTCCTCCGCCAACCGGGTCGCGACGTACGCGACGGTCGTCAGCATCGACATCCTCCGGTCGAAATCACTTGAAGACGAAGCCGAAGGCGATACCCAGGAGGGCGAGCGCCTCGACCACGGCGAAGCCGATCCAGACCCACTGCTGGGTCAGCCGGGCCGACTCGGGCTGGCGGGCGGTCGCCTGGATGTAGGCGGCGAAGATGATGCCGACGCCGATGCCCGGGCCGATCGCCGCGAGGCCGTAGCCGACGGCGGAGAGACTGCCTGTCATACCTGCGTTTCCTCCTGCTTTGTGGCGCGTGACCCTCACGCGCGGACGACTTGCCTTGTAGGTCAGTGCTCCTCGGCGAGGGCACCGGAGATGTAGCTCGATGTGAGCACGACGAAGACGTACGCCTGGAGGAGGATCACCAGCGCCTCCAGGAAGGTGAGGGCGACCGCCATGCCCCAGGACAGCACCGAGATCGGCTTGAAGTACCAGGTCTGCGCGTTCAGCAGGGCGAAGCCGCCGAGTGTGAACACCGCGAGGATCATGTGCCCGGCGAACATGTTGGCGAACAGACGCAGGGCCAGCGTGATCGGCCGGACGATGAAGGTCGAGAAGAACTCGATCGGGATCAGCAGCGGCAGGATGTACCACGGCGCCGACGGCACCAGCGAGTTCTTCATGTACTTGACGAAGCCGTGCTTACGGATGCCGATGTAGTTGAACATCACGTAGCTGATGGCCGCCAGCACGATCGGGTACGCGATGTGCGTGTTCGTCGAGATCTGGATGCCCGGGATGATCCCGTACAGGTTCGTCAGCAGGATGAAGCTCAGCAGCGCTGCGAAGTACGGGGCGAACCTCACGCCCTCGTGCCCGAGCATCGGCCTCGCGATCGAGTCGCGGGCGAAGCCGTAGACCGCCTCGGCCATCCACTGGGCGCGGCTGGGAACCAGCTTCGGGTCCCGGTACGCCACCAGGAAAAAGATGATCAACAGGGCGACGGCGACCCACACGAAGATCGTGAACTTGGTCAGCCAGCCGTCGAGGCCGAACAGCGCCGGCGTAAAGAACTCCTTCACCGAGGGCGGGAAGTGGACGTCGCCGGCCATCACCGGCGCGCTGAGTGCGTTCACCCGCATCCCTTCCGTCAGGACCCCATGCGGCGTATGACCAGGTACACGCCGCCCGCCATGCCGAGCACGATGCCGATGGCCGTGATGACGCCGCCCGCGTGAAGCCACGAGTCGATCAGCCAACCGATCAGACCCCAGGACGCCATCCCGCCGATGAGGTAGGAGATGGCCACCAGGCCCCGGTTGACCCCGTCGCCAGCTCCGTCATCACCGCGGGGACGTTGCGGGGGCTGGTTCACGATGTGGGCTCCCGGGTGTCACCGGCCATGACGGGCGAAACCTTATCAGCCGACCGGGGGAACCCAGCACTCGGCCCCCGCGCGTGCCTCGCGTGGGTGACCGGACGCCGTGACTGCTGCGGCCTCACGCTACTCCCGCCCACCCCGTCCGTGTCCAATCGAGTCCGGAACTGACGCCAAGCTGTCAGCATTCGTCACCGCGATGCGCCGACCTCAATACCCAACGTGATATGTGTCTCACTCTTCGCACAGCCCGGCCATGATCCTGGCGCCGAAACGGAGACGGCCGTCTCGCCGACCGGTTGGGGGCCCGGCTCGGCCTCTCGCGCTCCGGAAAGCGTCGGCACGCGCTCGATCAGGGTTGTTCGGTCAGGGCTGTTCAGTCAGGGCATCCGGTCGGTCGGGCACGGTGACCGGCGGGTCGGCAGTGGGTGGGTCGGCAACGTACGGATGGGCGTTGCGGGCCATCCACCAGACGTGGCTCGTGGTCCAGGCGATCACGCCGAGGACGATCCCCCAGGCCATGGGGATCCGCCCGGGCCAGCCGGCGTCGTTGACCGCGACCAGCATCACGCCGAAGAGGCTGAACTTCAGGATGTACATGCCCAGGCCCACGCCGAAGACCATCTGGGGCGCCACCGAGTCGGCCCAGGCCATGGCGAGCGTCGACGCGAGGTAGCTCACGGCGACCAGCGCGACCCCGACCGCCATGCCCAGGGCCGCTACCGCACCACCGACCAGCGCGCCGACGCCAGCGCCGACGACCAGCACGGCGGCCATGATTGCCGTCGTGAGACGCAGGTGCCGGGTGCGCGAGGTCACCGCCCCATCAGCCACGCGGCCACCCTATCCGGCGACGGGCCGAGGCGAGCCCGCACGCCGACCGGCAACGAGTTTGTCCGGGCCAGACCCGAGCCCGGTCAACGGGAGGCGGTCTCGCCGGCGTGCACCGGGTGAGTGCGCGCGGGAGTGCGTCATCCGGCCAGTGCGGCGGCGAGGGGAATCACGGTGGCGTCGATCTCGTCGGCCACCCGGGCGAACACCCGCGGTCCCATACCCCACGGGTCGTCCAGGTCGTCGTTCGGCTGGGCTGGTCCGGTCCGGGCGGCCGCCACCGCGGCCACCAGCGCCGTCCCCCGCGCGTGCGCGGTGGCCGGGTCGCGGGGCGGACCGGCTGGCTGGACGGGCACCCGGGCCAGCAGCCGACCGAACTCGCCGAGCACGAACGTACGGTCCCGGGCGTCCGGTCGCAGGCTCAGCACGCGGGACGCATGCTCCCGGGTGGCGCAGAGGATGAGGTCCGACTCGTCGATGAGGTCGGCCGTGAGGTGCCGGGCCACGAATCCGGTGGGGTCGCCGCCCCGACGGCGCACCTCGGCGGCGGCGGGCGGGTTCATGGGCTCACCCACGTGCCAGGACCCGGTGCCGGCGCCGTGGCTGCGGTACAGCTCGTCCACCCGATCGCCCACGTGCTCGCGCAGCGCCTTCACCAGCAGCCGCTCCGCCATGGGCGAACGGCAGATGTTACCCGTGCAAACGTGTAGAACTGTAAACACCGACATCTGTCGCTACCAATACTCCCGTAGCATCTCGGCCGTGACCGGCCCCGGACGCAGGATCTCCGGTTCCGGTCCGGTGAGGCGCACCAGCGTCGACGGGGCCGAGAAGGCCACCGCCTCGTCGTCGACGACCACGTATATCCGATCGACCGCCGGCCAGTGCAGCGCGCGGAGCGCCGCCGGCTCGACCGACGCGCTCGGCTGGCCGGAGAGGTTGACGCTCGTGGCCGTCAGCGGCACGCCGACGGCGCTGATCACCTGGAGCGTGGCCGGGTTGTCCGGCACCCGAATGCCGACCGTCCCGTCGACGGTGACCAGGCCGTCGGGCAGGGCACCGGTCTGGGGCACGACCACGGAGAGCGGGCCCGGGGTGAACGCGCCCAGCACCGCGATCGCCCGCGCGTCCAGGTGCGCGTACCGGCGGGCCATCGACAACGATGCGCAGGCGACGTGCATGACCGCGGCCGGATCGCGACCCTTGGCTGCGAAGGCGGCGCGGACCGCCGGCTCCGAGGTGGCCATGGCCGCCAGCATGGCGCCGGTCTCGGTCGGCAGCACCGCCAACGACCCGGCCACCAGCGACTGCGCGACCGCGTCGAGGTCGGCCAGGGACAGCAACCGGGACCGCTTGCTGACGCCGACGTAGACGAACTCCGGCGACGGTCCGGCGGGCGCAGCCGCCACGCTCACGCCTCCACCGAGGTCGGCTCGGGCATGTCGGGCAGCTTAGGCTGCGTATCCTCAAATGGCTCAATGGATGGCACGACCTCGCGGAGCCGCTCGAACGAGATCGCCCCGTTGCGCAGGACCCGGGGCACCGGGCCGGAGCAGTCCACGATCGTCGAGGGAACCGGATCCAGGCACGGGCCGGCCTCGAGGTAGGTGGCGACCGCGTACCCGAGCTGCTCCCGCGCCTCGTAGGCGGTGACCGCGGGGGCCGCGCCCGCCCGGCTGGCGGCGGAGACGGCGAGCGGCCCGGTGTGGGCGAGCACCTCGAGCGCGACCGGATGCAGCGGCATGCGGACCGCCACCGTGCCGTACGTGTCGCCGAGGTCCCACTGCAGCGTCGGCGCGTGCTCGACCACGATCGTCAGCGCGCCCGGCCAGAACGCCTCGACCAACTCCCGGGCCTCGGTCGGGAGCCGGTACACCAACCCGTCGAGCGTGGACCGCGACCCGACGAGTACCGGCGGCGGGAGATGCCGGCCCCGGCCCTTCGCGTTGAGCAGCGCCTCCACCGCCCACGGCTTGAACGCGTCGGCGGCGATGCCGTACACCGTGTCCGTGGGCAGCACCACGAGGTCACCCCGCGAGATCGACTCGATCGCGGCGTGCAGGCCCCAGTCCCGTTCGGCGACGGTCCGGCAGTCGTAGAGCATCACGTCGCTCAGTCTGCCACCGTCGGCGCGGATACCGCCCGTACGGCGCTCGTGAAACGCGGGCGGCGAGCGAGGTCCTCGTGCGTCTCCACCTGCTCGAACCGGCCGTCGGCCGCGACCAGGGCTGGCACCACGTGGACGTGGGTCTCGTCGTGCTCAAGCGCGAAGGCGCCCCCGGGGCGCAGCAGCACGGCGATCCGCGGAATCAGCGCCCGGATCACGTCGAGCCCGTCCGGGCCGGCGAACAGCGCCTCGGGCGGGTCGTGCTCGGCCACCTCGGGCGGCAGAGCGGGCCGGTCCAGCCGCGGCACGTACGGCGGGTTGCTCAGCACGAGGTCCACGGTGCCGTCGATCTCGGCGAGTACGGCGGGGTCGGTGGCGTCGCCGGCGACCACGACCAGGCGACTTCCGGGGGCGGGCCGGGCCGCCTTCACGTTGCGGTGCAGCCACGGCAGTGCCGACGCCGACTGCTCCACGGCGAGCACCGTGGCCCCGGACTTCTCCGTGGCGATCGAGATGGCGATCGCCCCCGATCCGGCGCACAGGTCGACCACCCGGGGTTGGTCGATTCCCTGGGCGCGCAGCCAGGACAGGCCCCACATCACCAACTGCTCGGTCTCCGGCCGGGGGATGAACACGCCGGGCCCGACCTGCAGGATCTCGTACCGGAACGGCGCCTCACCGGTCAGGTGCTGCACCGGCTCCCGGGCGGCGCGGCGGGCCACGAGTTGCCGGAAGGCGTGCTCCTGGTCGGGGTCGGGATCGGGCGCGACGGCGAGCCGGCCCCGCGGGACGCCCAGCACGTGCGCCGCGAGCAGCTCGGCATCCACGCGTGGCGATGGCACGTGCGCCTCGGCGAGGATGGCCGTCGCCTCCGCCAACAGCTCCCCCAGTCGCACCCCCCTATTCTCCCC
>JADGGF010000723.1 GCA_019690055.1 Micromonosporaceae bacterium | reverse complement strand
CCCAGCGCCCCGGCCGCCCCCAGCCCACCCGCGGTCGGCAAGGCCGCGGTGCCCGCCGTCGCGGTCGCCACCGTGCCCGCTCCCCGGGTTCCCGTCGAGCCCATGACGGACAAGGGGCACACCTGGCTCGACGAAGAGGCCGGCCCGGTGGTGCGGCCGTACACACTGACTGGCGGGCGGTCCCGCCCGTTCACCAGCGGGCTGAACCTGCTCACTCACGTCGAAGCGCTCTACGCCCCGGACGCCGACCTGGTCGGGCTCCAGCCGGAGCAACGGGCGATCCTGGAGCTGACCCGCACCGCCACCACGGTGGCCGAGCTGGCCGCGCGCCTGGATCTGCCCGTGGGCGTGGTACGCGTCCTCGTGGGTGACCTGATCCAGGCCAACCTGGTCTCCACGTTCGAAGCCGACGCGGCGGTCCGCGCGCCCGGCGACGACATCCTCCAGGCGGTGATCGATGGACTTCGCGCCCTCTAGTCAGCAACGGCCGGTCGCGCTCAAGGTGCTCATCGCCGGGGGCTTCGGCGTCGGCAAGACCACGCTGGTCAGCTCGTGCAGCGAGATCCTGCCGCTGCGCACGGAGGAGCACATCACCACCGCGAGCATCGGCACCGACGATCTCACCGGGGTCGAGGCGAAGACCACGACGACCGTCGTCATGGACTTCGGGCGAATCCGGATCAATGACGATATCGTGCTCTACCTCTTCGGCACGCCCGGCCAGGAGCGGTTCTGGTTCCTCTGGGACGAGCTGGTCATCGGCGCGCTCGGCGCCGTGGTCATGGCCGACACGCGACGCCTGGCCGACTGCTTCCCGTCCCTGGACTACTTCGAGAACCGGGGGACCGCGTTCCTGGTGGCGGTCAACTGCTTCTTCGGCGAGCAGCGGCACAGCGTGGAGAAGGTGCGCAAGGCCCTCGACCTCGACCCGGGCGTGCCGGTCGTGCTCTGCGACGCCCGCGACCGTGAGTCGAGCAAGCAGGTGCTGCTCGCCCTGATGCAGTACGTACGCAGCACCCGACCGCTACCCGTCGGTCGCTGACCGGTTCGGGTCGTCGTCACCCGCCGCGTCCGTGGCGGGTGGGGCAAGTTCGACACGGGCGCGGGCACGGGCGGCTTCGTCGATGCCGGGCACGATGAGCACGATCGCGGCCAGGTTGGGCAGGATCGTGACCGCGCGCTGCTCGCTGGCCGTCACGGCCGTGGCGAAGCGGTCCTGCACGACGCGGGCGACCTCGGGTCGGCAGGCCGGGTCGACCCAGGCCGCCACCGCGAGCCCGAAGAGAGCCGCCTCAGTGATCCAGTCCTCCACTCCGTACGCCAGTTGAACGAGCAGGTCCCGGGCCCGGCGCGTGTCCCCGTCGACGCCGAGCAGTTCGCGGCTGTGCAGAAGTCCGATGCATATGAATGCCTGCACACTACGCACCCAGGCGTCGTCGGGCAGGTCGGCGTACCGCTGCGGTCGGGCGGGCGGGTGCACCAGCGCGGCGAGCAGGTCGGGCACCGGCACCTCGCCCAGCGGCAGCGCCTGGTCGTAGGCCGCCACCGGATGCGGCCACCACGGGGTGACGGTGTGGGCGAGCACCGCCTCGGTGGACGCTGACGGCGGGGGGACGCCGGGGACCAGGCGGCTGCCGTCAAAGCGCCACAGGGGCGGACCGTCGCGCAGCGGCGTGACGAGGTCGGGCGTCGGATCGGGGAAGGCCAGATCGAGGTTCGGCCATACCCGCAGCACGGTGGCCAGCGCGCTGGGCGGCTCCATCTGGCTGACGTGCATGGTCCCGTCGTGGCGCTGCTCCGGGGGAACCTGCCGCAGCACGTTGATCACGGACTCACACGCCCAGCC
>JADGGF010000065.1 GCA_019690055.1 Micromonosporaceae bacterium | reverse complement strand
CTCGACGACGTGAACCTCGGCCGGCTGCTGATCCTGCTGGAGCAGCTGCGGGAGCGCAGCCAGCTCATCATCATCACACACCAGAAGCGGACGATGGAGATCGCCGACGCGCTCTACGGCGTCACCATGCGCTCCGGCGTCACGCAGGTGATCAGCCAGCGCCTGCGCGACGTCGAGACGACCGATGCCTGATCTCGTGGGACGGCCTGATCTCGTGTGGCCCCTGGTCTCGGATGGCGCCTGATCTTGTGCGACGCCTGATGTCGCGCGACGCCTGATCTCGCGGGACGAATGGCTTCGGCGGGCGCCTGGCTCGCCCGACGCCTGGTTCGCCGGGACCGTGCGTCCGAGACGGTGATTCTCCTCGACGTGTCGCACCGGCCGGCCTGGCCTGGGTGGTCATCCTGCCTCGCGGCGTGGGCGGATGCAGCGGTCTGACAGGATTGCCATCATGCCTCCCGAGATCTGGTACCTGGGGCTCCTGCTGATCGCAGCGGGCGCAGCGGCGATCGTTCCGGCCGTCAAGAAGTGGGACCGCGAGGCGCCGTCGGAGACCCGCCCCGAACTGCGCCGGCCCGTCGCCCGTTCGGGCACTGCGGCGGCCGAAGCCGTGAAGACCACCCGTCCGAAGGCGGCGCCGGCCCGACCCGGTCCCGGCCGCCCGACCACGGTGGCGCCGAAGCCCGGAGCGAAGCCGGCCAAGGCCACGACCAAGCCGCCCGCGCCGGGCGTACGGGTCCGTCCGCCCGCCCCCCAGCCGGAGGCCGAGGTCACCGAGCCGGCGGTCGAGGCGCCTGTCGAGCCGGCTGTCCAGGCGGAGCCGCTCGTCGTCGAGGAACCTGCCGCGGTCGAGGTCGAAGAGCCCGTCGCGGTCGAGGAACCGGCGGCGGTCGAGGAGCGCGTTCTCGTCGAGGAGCCGGTCGAGGTCGCCCCCGAGCCGGTCGAGGTCGCCCCCGAGCCGCTGATCGTCGAGGAGCGGCTGGAGGTTCTCGAGCGCCCCGCGCCCACCGCCGGGCGGATGGCGCGGTTGCGGGCCCGCCTGGCGAAGTCGCAGAACGTCTTCGGGCGTGGACTGCTCGCCCTGCTCGCCCGGGACCGCCTCGACGAGGACGCCTGGGAGGAGATCGAGGACACCCTCATCTCGGCCGACGTGGGCGTCGAGGCGACCGGCGAGATCGTGGATCGGCTGCGGGAGCGGGCGCGTGTGCTGGGCACGTCGGACGCGGCCGAGCTCCGCCAGATGCTCGCCGACGAACTGCTGGAGGCGCTCGATCCCGGCGCGGACCGCTCGCTGCGAGCCACGCCGGTGGGCGACCGGCCCGCGGTGCTGCTGGTCGTCGGGGTGAACGGGTCCGGGAAGACCACGACCTGCGGCAAGATCGCCCGCGTTCTGGTGGCCGACGGGCACTCGGTGCTGCTGGGCGCCGCGGACACGTTCCGGGCCGCGGCGGCGGACCAGCTCGCGACCTGGGCTGGCCGGGTCGGGGCCGAGGTCGTGCGTGGGCCCGAGCGGGGCGACCCGGCCGCGGTCGCGTTCGACGCGGTGCGGCGGGGGATCGAGACCGGCGTCGACACGGTCGTCATCGACACCGCCGGGCGGCTCCAGAACAAGGTCGGGCTCATGGACGAGCTCGGCAAGGTGAAGCGGGTCATCGAGAAGCACGGTCCGGTCGACGAGACCCTCCTCGTGCTGGACGCGACCACGGGGCAGAACGGTCTGGAGCAGGCGCGCGTGTTCACCGAGGTGGTGAACGTGACAGGTGTGGTGCTCACCAAGCTCGACGGCACCGCCAAGGGCGGCATCGTGATCGCCGTCCAGCGCCGGCTGGGCATCCCGGTCAAGCTCGTCGGGCTGGGCGAGGGCCCGGACGACCTGGCCCCGTTTGAACCGAAGGTGTTCGTCGATGCCCTGCTGGCCCAGTAGCGGCTGACCCAGGAGCCGATGCCCCGGTACCTGTTGGCGCAGGAGCTGCTGGCCCACGCGGCGAGCGCACGAAGGGTCGGGTCGCCCGGACGGACGGGACAGGCGTTGCCGATGGCGACTAGATTGAGCGGACCTGGCTTTGCCGGCCGGGGGGACGACACGGTGGTGATTGATCGGCTCGCAACGTCGCCGGATGAGGTCGGAAGGGCACGGGTGACTTCGCGGACGCAGCAGGAGATTCCCCTCCTGGGCGGGAACACGAGCACGGTGGTGCGGGTGGGGAACACGGTCCGGCGTAACACTGGGCCGTGGACGCCGGCCGTGCACTCCCTGCTGCGCCACCTCGAGGCGGTGGGGTTCACCGGGGCCCCGCGCGCCCTTGGCATCGACGAGCGCGGGCGCGAGGTGCTCTCCTACCTGGAGGGCGAGTGTGGGTCGTACCCGTTGCAGCCGCACTGGGTGACCGACGAGGCGCTGGCGGCGGTGGCGACCATGCTGCGTCGGTTCCACGACGCGCAGTACGGCTTCCGGCCGGCGCCGGGGGCCGTCTGGCGGTCGTTCGGCCCGCCGCCGCCGGGCACCGAGGTCGTCTGCCACCACGACGCGGCCCCGCACAACGTGATCTGGCGCCCGGACGACACGTTGGCGCTGATCGACTTCGATCTGTCCTCACCTGGTGCCCGCATCTACGACGTCGCGTACGCGGCGTGGACGTGGGTGCCGATCTTCTCCGACCGTGACTCGCAGACGCTGGGTTGGCACAGCCCGGACCGTCCGCGCCGGCTGCGGCTCTTCGCCGACGCCTATGGCCTGACTCCCCGCGACCGGCACCGCCTCGTCGCCACGATCCGGGCCCGGATCGTCGACCACATCGAGGGGATTCGGCGCATGGCCGCAGCCGGCGACCCGGCCTTCGTCCGGATCGTCCACAAGGGACACCTGCGTCGGCCGATGCGGGACCTGCGTCTCATCGACGCCGAACGGCCCATCCTCGAGGCCGCCCTCCGCTGAGGGGTGTCGGGCAGAGCGAGCTCAGACGGTAGCCGGCGCCTCGGTGTGCTCCACTGCGGGCTGGGGAGCGGGGCGGCGCCGGGTGATGGCGAGGCTGACCACGGCGGCGACGAGGCAGCAGGCGGCGGTGGCGAGGAAGATGTCCCGGTACATCCCCATCAGGTAGTCGCGCAGCTGGGCCTCGTACTGGGCGATCGCCGCCAGATCTTCCGGCGTCGGGTTGAGCAGGTCATCCAGCTCGGGGAACTTCAGGTCGCGGGTTCCCGTGTGGAAGCGGTGCAGCCCCCAGCCGGTGAGCGCGGCGAAGCCCACGAGCATGCCGATCGTGCGGGCCACGACCACTCCGGCCGAGGCGACCCCGTGCTGCGAGGGCGGCACGATGCGCAGCACCGCGGCCGACAGCGGGGCGATGACCAGGCCCAGACCGAGGCCGGCCAGCGCCAGGTCGGTGTTCATCCGCGGCAGTGACAGCCCCAGCAGCTCGTGCCGTTCGGTGAGGATCGAGGCTGGCCAGGTCGAGACCAGCCAGTAGGCGCCTGCGGAGATCAGGAACCCGACGACGGTGACGCCCCGCAGACCGAACTTCCCGGCGATGAGGCCGCCGATGACCGCGCCGACCGGCAGCGCGGCGAGGAAGTACACCAACAGCTTCGCCGACTCCCGCGGATCGGTGATGCCGAGCACGCCCTGGGCAAGGAGCACGATGTCCAGCAGGGTGACCAGCAGCGCCGCCCCGGCCAGCAGGCTCGCGATCAGCACGGCGAAGAAGGGCAGCTTCGGCGCCCCGGACAGGTCGACGAGCTTGGTGCGGGCGATCGACTCCCAGATCAGGAAGACGACGAGCACGGCCACCCCGGCGATGATCAGCGGCGGGCCGTAGGGCGGCAGGATCGATTCCTCGGGCTTCTGGTTGTTGAGCCCCACCGTGAGCAGGCCGAGCGAGAGGGCGAGCAGCAGACCGCCCACCAGGTCGACCTTGGGGCGCGGTCCGGTCAAGCCGAGGGCGGCCCGCCCGGGCAGGGCCGCCTGCACGGCGACCATGGCGATCAGCACCAGCGGCACGTTGATCCAGAAGATGCCCTGCCAGCCGATGATCGCGCCGAGGGCCCCACCGTAGAGCGGTCCGAGGACGCTGCCCAGCTCCTGCGCGGCGCCCACCGTGCCCAGCACCGCCGGCCGGCGCTCCTCCGTCCACAGGTCGGCGACCAGGGCCATCGACACCGGCAACAGCGCGCCGCCCGCGAGCCCCTGGATCACGCGCCCAGCCACGAGGACCGGGAGGGGCTCCATGTCGAGATATTCGCCGATCTCGATGGAAGCTGCGGTGACCATCGATCCAACCAGGAAGCCGCCCAGGCAGATCTGGGTCACCGCTCGGCGGCCCATCTTGTCCGACAGACCGCCGAGCAGCGGCATGCCGGCCACATAGCCCAGCAGGAATCCCGTCACTACCGGAGTCGCCTGCTCCAAGCGGTTCACGGCGACGTGCATGTCGCGGGCCATGTCGACGAACAGCGTCACCACGACGTACGCGTCGAGGGAGGCGAGCAGGACCGCCGCCGCCCCCGCCCCGATCGCCACCCGTCGCCGGGCCGGCGTGACGCTGGCGGGCGCCGCGTCAGACCGGAGCACTGACGTCCACCGCCGTGTTGAAGTTCGTCATGTCGAGGGTGATCGTCGAGGCTGGAGTGCTTCCGCTCTGCGGTGAGTTCACGACCGCCTTGACCATGCGCTTGGTGTCCTGGTCGATCCACACCGTGCCCGTCAGACCCTTCGGCACCCCGGGCACGAGCATGTTGGCCGCCTTCTGGTCGATGTCGACCGCGACGCGCCAGGCATCGACACCGTTCACCTTTTCCGCGCCCTCGGTGCGGGCGTTGGACGAGGTGCTCAGCAGGTTGGCCACTCCGCGCTGCGGGTCGAGGATCGCCGACGGGTCGTAGATGGCGGTGATGGAGCCCGCGGCCCGCCACCCGCCGGTCGGGTACTTCAGCCACGCGTTGTCGCCCATCACGACGAACTCGACCTCCAGCAGCTGCGCGCCGGCGAGGAGCTGGATCGCGCCCTTGGCGTCGCCGCCGCGCTTGAGGTCGCCCTCGGCCCGCGTGATCGGCAGGGCACCGACGGCGGGGTTGATGTCGAGCACGATGTGCACCGTCTCGACGTCGGTCATGGCCGATGCCGATTCGGTCAGCAGGGTGGCGCCGTCGGGCAGGCTCTCACCCGAGGCCTCGTTACCGTCCTTGTCTTTGGTGCAGGCCGCCAGGAGGCCCGGCACGAGTAGCAGGGACGCGACAAGCGGGAGCAGGGACCGGACGAAGTGCCCACGAAGGGGTCGTGACATGGCCCGAATGCTAACCGCCCCGGCCAACCTGCACCATCAGCATCATGATCGCCTCGTAGCGTGCGGCGATCGGCGTCGTGGCGCCCACAACCCTGGACAGCCCCGTGCGCAGTACCTGTCATCGCACCGCTGGGTAGAGCCGATCGCGGAGGTCCACGCGGGCATCGCGGGGTCCACGCAGGCACAATCGGGCGGCACCATCGGCCAGCCGGCGCATCCTCCGACCGGTCAGGCGCGGCACTCGTGCGGCGGGCTTCACATGTCCGAAACACACGGTGACGGTCTGGAAACGCGCCGGAGACTTTCGGCGAAACAGGGGTCGGACAGGCTTCCGCGCAACCGGCGACCGGCAGAGCCGCCCTCCGCCGTCGTAACGATTCACCGCCCCGTCGGCCCGTTCCAGGCGACGGGACAGGACTCGTCATCCTCGAGAGGGGCCCCCAGCGTGGAACTCAACGCTCCTGACACCGGCTGGATCCTCGTATCCAGCGCCCTGGTGTTGCTCATGACACCGGGTCTGGCGTTCTTCTATGGCGGTCTGAACCGTGCGAAGAGCGTCGTGAACATGATGATGATGAGCTTCTCATCGATCGGGCTCATCTCGGTTCTCTGGCTGCTGTACGGCTTCGGCATCGCCTTCGGTGACGATGTGCCGTTCGGCGACACCCCGGGCTTCTGGGGCAACCCGTCGTCGTACTTCGGCACGGTTGACCTCTTCGGCCAGGGCGAGGGGCTGCCGACCTACGTGTTCATGGCGTTCCAGATGATGTTCGCCATCATCACGGTCGCCCTGATCAGTGGTGCGCTCTCCGACCGGGCCAAGTTCGCCGGCTGGCTGATCTTCTCGGCCGCCTGGTTCACCCTCGTGTACGCCCCCGTGGCCCACATGGTCTGGGGTGGCGGGTTCATCGGCAACCTCGGCGTGATCGACTTCGCCGGTGGTACCGCGGTGCACATCAACGCCGGGGCGGCCGCGCTCGCGCTGGCGATCGTGCTCGGCCGCCGTGTCGGCTGGCCGCACCAGACCTTCAAGCCGCACAACGTTCCGTTCGTGGCTCTCGGTGCCGCTCTGCTGTGGTTCGGCTGGTTCGGCTTCAACGCCGGTTCCGAGGGTGGCGTGGACCACGTCACCGCGGTCGCGTTCCTCAACACCCAGGTGGCCACCGCGGCCGCGCTGCTCGGCTGGATCATCGTCGAGTGGATCAAGAACGGTAAGCCGACCCTGGTCGGTGCCTCCTCCGGCGCGGTCGCCGGCCTGGTCGCCATCACGCCGTCCTGTGCGTCGCTGCAGCCGGTCTGGGCCGTGGTTCTGGGTCTGGTCGCCGGTGCGATCTCCTGCCTCGCCGTGGGCCTCAAGTACGTGCTCAAGTACGACGACTCGCTGGACGTGTTCGGCATCCACTTCGTCGCCGGCTGGGTCGGCACCCTGTGGATCGGCCTGGTCGGTTGGGACTTCGCGACCGACGAGGCGACGGGCGCGTACGTGGGCAGCGGCGTCGGCCTGTTCAACGGGGGCGGTGTCGACCAGCTCGTCGCTCAGTTCGAGGGTGCGGCGATCGTGTCGGTCTGGTCCTTCGTCGTCGCGCTGGTCATCGGCTTCATCCTCAAGTCGGTCGGCCTGTTCCGGGTCAAGGAGGAGCAGGAGATCGAGGGCATCGACGTGCACGAGCACAAGGAGTCGGCGTACGAGACCTTCACCCCGGTCGAGGCCACCAGCAGCGCCGGTGCTCACTCTGTTTCCTCGGGTGTGTAGCCTGGCGGAACGGCAGGTGAAGGGTTCGGGGGCATGAAACTCGTGACGGCGGTCATCAAGCCGCACCAGCTCGACGCGGTCAAGGAGGCGCTGCACGCGATGGGCGTCTCGGGGATGACCGTGAGCGAGGTCCAGGGGTACGGGCGCCAGAAGGGCCACACCGAGGTCTACCGGGGCGCCGAGTACACCGTGGAGTTCCTGCCCAAGTACCGCATCGATGTGCTCATCGACGATATTGACGCCGACAAAGTCGTCGAGGCGGTCGTCAACGCCGCCCGTACCGGCAAGATCGGTGACGGGAAGGTGTGGGTGACCTCGGTCGACGAGGTGGTCAGGGTCCGGACCGGCGAACGCGGCCTGGACGCCCTGTAGCCACCGAATGAAGTAGCCGACAACGAATCGCCGTGTGACGACGATGGAGGGACTGGTCAGCGAAGGCGGCCCCGGGCCGCAGCCGACCAGTCCCTCCGTTGTCGGCGCGGCCGCCCCGGCCGGCCCACCTGGGGCCGGGGCGCCTGATCCCTCCGGTGCTGGGGCACCCGCACCGGTTGACTCCGCCGGGACCGACGAGGGGGCAGGCCCGGCGGCCGCCCGTGGGTCGCCCGGCCCGCCTCGGGACGAACCGGCCCCGGGCCACGCGCATGGTGCGCCTCGGGGCGAGCAGAGTGTGGGCGCCGCGGCCCGCGAGGAGCGCGCGGCGGCGTTCGACGCGTGGTTGGGGGAACTGTTCCACCAGGCGCAGCCGCCGCCCGGGGTCGCGCTGGCCGCGTTGGGCGGGCTCGGGCGGCGCGAGTGCGCGCCGTACAGCGACCTCGACCTCATGATCCTGCACACCGGGGTGGCCGACGTGGGATCGGTCGCCGAACGCATCTGGTACCCGGTGTGGGATGCCGGCCTGACGCTGGATCACTCCGTCCGCACCCACGATGAGGCGCTCGCGGTCGGGCGCGAGGACACCAAGGCGGCGCTCGGCCTGCTCGACATCCGGCACGTCGCCGGCGAGGAGCAGCTCACCAACCGGCTGCGGGACGTGGTCCGGGAGCAGTGGCGCGCGCTGGCCCGCCAGCACCTGCCGGTCCTGCGGGAACTCACCACCCAGCGCTGGCGCACCCAGGGCGAGCTCGCGTTCCTGCTCGACGGTGACCTGAAGGAGGCCCGAGGCGGCCTGCGGGACGTCCGGGTCCTGCGCGGGGTCGCCTTCGCCCAGGTCGCCGACGCCTGGCGACCCCAGGTCCGGGCCGGGTACACCCGGCTGCTGGATGTGCGCGACGGCCTGCACGTGGTGGCGGGGCGCCGGCGCGACCGCCTCTTCGTGCAGGACCTCGACGATGTCGCCGCGCTGCTCGGCCTGCCCGGTCCGGAGGCGCTGCGCCGCCGGATCGCCGACGATGCCCGCACGATCGCCTACGCCGTCGACGACGCGCTGCGCGCGGCCGAGCGGTGGGTAGCGGCGCAGCGGCACGGCCGGCACCGCGCCGGGCCGGCGGTGCGTACGCCCGTGGCGCCGGACGTGGTCGCGCAGGACGGGGAGGTGGTGCTCGCGCGGGCCGCGGTGGGCCCGGTCGTCGACCCGACGCTGTCCGTGCGGGTCGCGGCGGCCGCGGCCCGGCACGGCCTGCGCATCTCGCCCGGCACGCTGGAGTGGCTCGCCCGGCACTGCCCGCCGCTGCCCCGGCCGTGGCCGGAGCCGGCGCGCACCGCGTTCGCCCAGCTCCTCGGCGCCGGGCCGATGCTGGTCTCGACCTGGGAGGCGTGCGACCGGTACGGCCTGGTCACCGCGTGGTTGCCGGAGTGGGCGCGCATCCGCAGCGCTCCCCAGCACAACCCGGTGCACCGCTTCACGCTCGACCGGCACCTCATCGAGGCGGTGGCGGCGGCCGCCCGGTACGCCCGCGACGTGGCGCGCCCCGACCTGCTCTTCCTCGGGGCGCTGCTGCACGACATCGGCAAGGGACTGCACGGCGACCACTCGGTGGTCGGGGTCGACGTCGCCACCGGGATCGTCGAGGCGATCGGGCTCCCGCCGGAGGACGTCGCCGCGATCGGTCGCCTGGTCCGCTGGCACCTGCTGCTGCCCGAGGTGGCGACGCGGCGGGACCTCGGTGACCCACAGACGGTCCGGCACGTCGCGGACATCGTGGGCGACGTCGAGACGCTCGAGCTGCTGCACGCGCTCAGCAAGGCCGACGCCGTGGCGACCGGTCCGGCCGCTTGGTCGGCCTGGAAGGAGCGGTTGGTGGCCGACCTGGTGGTGCGGGTGCGGGCTGCTCTCGTCACGGGGACGGTCGCCCCGCCCCCGGCGAATCCGGCCCGGTGGTCGTCGCTGGTCACCGGCCCGCTGCCGGCCATCGAGATCACGCCTGATCGGGTCACGGTGGCCGCGCGCGATCGGATCGGTCTGCTCGCGTCGGTGGCGGGCTGCCTCACCCTGCATCGCCTGGATGTGGTCTCGGCCGACACCGCCACGAGCACCGTGGACGGGGATGCGGTGACGGTCGTCTCGTGCCGGGTGCAGCCGCGGGACGTCGCCGGCCCCGACCGCCAGCGGCTGGTCGTCGACCTCACGCGGGCGCTCGCCGGCGAGCTCGACGTGAACGCCGCCCTCGCCGCCCGGGTCCGCAGCACCCGCCCGCGGGGTGGTACCGAGCGGGAGGCGCCGCCGCCGCGGGTGGTGTGGGCTGTCGACCGGGCCACCGACGCCACCATCCTGGAGCTGCGGGCCGCGGACGACGCGGGCCTGCTCTACCGCGTGGCGCACGCCCTCGAGCTCGCCGGGGCGCACATCCGGGCCGCCCGCATCTCCACCCTGGGCTCGGATGTGGTCGATGCGTTCTACCTGGTGGGAGACTGGTCGAGTGCCCCCGAGCGGGCCGCGGTCGAGCGGGCCGTGCTCGCCGCGGCGCTGCCCGTGCTGGACTAGAGCAGCGGGCTCGACTGGAGCATCCGGCTGAACAGGGGCGCCTGGGCCGGGCGAGAGCTCGGATCGTACGGTCACGGTCCCGGGTCGGGCCGCCCGTACAGCTGCCCGCCCCGGCGGGTCGGCGGCTACCCTGGGATGGCCCGCTTCCCGCCTGTCCATCAACCCCCGATCCTGAGGAAGACTCGTGTTTGACTCGCTGAGCGACCGGCTCTCCGGCATCTTCTCGAAGCTGCGCGGCAAGGGTCGGCTCACCGACGCCGACATTGACACGACGGCCCGGGAGATCCGGCGTGCGCTGTTGGAGGCGGACGTCGCGTTGCCCGTGGTCAAGGGCTTCATCGCCCGGCTCAAGGAGCGGGCGCGGGGGGCCGAGGTGTCCCAGGCGCTCAACCCCGCCCAGCAGGTCATCAAGATCGTTCACGAAGAGCTGGTCGCCGTGCTCGGCGGCGAGGCCCGGCGGCTGAACTTCGCCAAGCACCCGCCGACCGTGATCATGCTCGCGGGCCTGCAGGGTTCCGGTAAGACCACGCTGGCCGGCAAGCTCGCCCGCCACCTGCGCGCGCAGGGGCACCAGCCGTTGCTGGTCGCGGCCGACCTGCAGCGACCCAACGCCGTCAACCAGCTGCAGGTGCTGGGTGAGCGCGCCGGGGTCGAGGTGTTCGCGCCGGAGCCCGGTAACGGGGTCGGGGACCCGGTGGCGGTGGCCCGCGATTCGATCGAGCACGCCCGCCGGCACCTGCGCGACATTGTGATCGTCGACACGGCGGGCCGGCTGGGCATCGACGCCGAGATGATGCAGCAGGCGGCCGACATCCGGGATGCCATCTCGCCGGACGAGGTGCTGTTCGTCATCGACGCGATGGTCGGTCAGGACGCCGTCGCGACCGCCGAGGCGTTCCGGGACGGGGTCGGCATCACGGGCGTGGTTCTGTCCAAACTCGACGGTGACTCCCGGGGTGGCGCGGCACTGTCGGTCCGCGAGGTGACCGGCTGCCCGATCCTCTACGCGTCCACGGGTGAAAAGCTCGAAGATTTCGATGTCTTCCACCCGGACCGTATGGCCAGCCGCATCCTCGGCATGGGTGACGTGCTGACCCTGATCGAGCAGGCCGAGGCCGCCTTCGACGAGGAGCAGAAGGAGCGGATGGCCGCCAAGCTCGTCGGCGGCGACGTCTTCACTCTCGAGGACTTCCTGGACCAGATCACCACGCTGCGTCGCATGGGTCCGATCACGAACATGCTGGCCATGCTTCCGGGCATGAGCCAGTACAAGGACGCGCTGGCCGAGCTGGACGACCGCCACTTCGACAAGATTGTGGCGATCATTCGCGGGATGACGCCGGCCGAGCGGCAGAATCCAAAGATTATCAATGCGTCGCGCCGGCTCCGGATCGCCAACGGTTCGGGCGTCTCCGTCACGGACGTCAACCAGCTGATGAACCGGTTCGCCGAGGCGCAGAAGCAGATGAAGCAGATGACGAGTCTGTTCGGCCTGCCGGGCCGGCGCAAGGCGACCAAGTCCCCGAAGAACAAGCGCAAGGGTGGCAAGGGCGGTTCCGGCGCGCGGCGCCCGGTCCCGATGGGCGGCGTGGGTGGTCTGCCGACCAAGTTCGACCCGTCGGCGCTGCCGGGTGGGCTCGACGGGATACCCGGGCTGGCGCCCGGGGCTCCGATGCCCCGGTTCGACCTGAGCAAGCTCCGCCGCCGCGACAAGAACGGCTGAGCCCCGCCCCGCCGCCGCCCGCCGCCGGGCGCGATCAGGCGATGGTGTAGGACGGGTGTATGAGCGATGTCCCGCCAGCCGCCGACTCGCCCGAAGCCTGGCACGTCCGGGGCGTGGTGCTGCCCGACGACGAGGTCCGTGACCTGTGGCTCGTCGGGGACCGCGTCACCTTCGAGCCGGTCCCGGGCGCGGTGACTCTCGCCGACCGCGGGTTCGTGCTGCCCGGTCTGGTCGACGCCCATTGCCATCTCGGCATCCGCTACGGCGCCGCGCCCGTGGAGTCGGTGGACGAGGCCCGGTCGCTGGCCGTCGTCGACCGGGATGCCGGGGTGCTCGCCATCCGGGACGCCGGCTCGCCGCTGCCTTACCCGGAACTGGACGACGACCCCGACGTGCCCCGCCTGGCCCGGGCGGGTCGGCACATCGCGCCCGTACGGCGGTACCTGCGCGACATCGGGCTGGAGGTGACGGCCGAGGATCTGCCGGCAGCCGTGGCGGCGCAGGCGGCGGCCGGTAACGGGTGGGTGAAGCTGGTCGGCGACTGGATCGACCGCGGCCTGGGCGACCTTGCCCCCGGCTGGGACCTGGACGCGATGGCCCGGGCCGTGGACGCCGCGCACGCCGCTGGCGTCCGGGTGGCCGCCCACCTGTTCGCCGAGGAGTCGGTCGCGGCCATGGTCCGGGCCGGGGTGGACTCGGTCGAGCACGGCACAGGCCTGTCGGAAGACGACATCGCCGAGATGGCGGCCCGGGGCACCGCCCTGGTGCCAACAATGATAAATGTCGAAACCTTCGAATCGATTGCGGCCAAGGCGGAGGATAAGTTCCCCGGTTACGCCGCGCACATGCGCCGGCTGCGCGAGCGCTTCCCGAGCGTTGTGGCCGCCGCTTACGAGGCCGGGGTGCCGATCTACGTCGGCTCCGACGCGGGCGGCGGGATCTCGCACGGCGAGACAGTGTCGGAGATGCTGCTGCTCCGGGAACGGGCCGGAATGTCCACAGTGGATGTGCTGCGCGCCGGCTCGTGGGGGGCGCGGGAGTGGTTGGGGTTCCCCGGTCTGACCGAGGGGGGTCTGGCCGACCTCGTGGTCTACGACGACGACCCCCGCGTGGACCTCACCGTCCTGCGCACACCGCGGCTGGTCGTCCTGCGCGGCCGGCCCGTCCGGACGTGACCCGCTCCGGAGGCTGCGACCGTCGGCCGAGTGCTTTCGGATATCGGAGGTCACGACGGTCCGGAATGTCGTGAAGGCGAGCCGGGCCAGCGGACAGTAGCGCGCGGGGCCTACGATGCAGCGGCGGCCTCTGGGCCCGCGGCGCCGTGCCACACGGCGAGACACGGGGGACCACGACGAGCAGACACGCACAGGCGGACGTCACTGTTGAGAAGAGGCACAGGGTGACCGAGACTCCGAACGATCCGAACCAGCAATCCACAACGCCGTACTCGGCCCCGTCCGCCTATCCGGCCCCGTCCGCCTATCCGGCCCCGTCCGCCTATCCGGCGCCGCCCGCGTACCCGACCCCACCGGCTGTGCCGACC
>JADGGF010000722.1 GCA_019690055.1 Micromonosporaceae bacterium | reverse complement strand
GAGCCGATCTTCAACAAGTTCACCCCCATGCCCGAGGGCGAGCTGCGCACGAGCCTGCTCGAACTCGCGGCCCGGGACGGCCTGCCGGTCCGCGACGTGCTCGTGGCCGACGCGTCGCGGCGGACCACCGCGCTCAACGCGTACGTCTCCGGCCTCGGGCCGACCCGGCGCATCGTGGTCTTCGATACGCTGCTGCGCGAGGCCCCGCCGGACGAGGTGCGGGCCGTGGTGGCCCACGAGCTCGGCCACGCCAAGCGCAACGACGTGCTCACCGGCACGCTCATCAGCGCCCTCGGCGCGGCCGCCGGGGTGTGCGCGCTCTACCTGCTCGGCTCGTGGACCGGGCTGCTGCGCCGGGCGGGCGTATCGTCGATCGTCGATCCACGCGCGCTCGCCCTGCTGGTGGCCCTGGTCACCCTGGCCGGGCTGGTCTCGCTGCCCCTGCAGAACCTGCTGACCCGCCGGATGGAGGCCCGGGCCGACGCCCACGCGCTGGCGCTCATCGACGACCCCTCTACGGTGGAGCGTATGGAGTCGCGGTTGGCGACCACGAACCTGGCCGATGTCGACCCGCCCCGCTGGCACTACCTGATCTTCGCCAGCCATCCGTCCATCGTGGAGCGAATGGCGGCGGCGCGGGCGTACGGTCGCGGGCAGCGGTGAGCACCGTGAGCCGGACCCTGCTCATCACCAACGACTTCCCGCCCCGCCCCGGGGGGATACAACAGTTCGTGCACAACCTGGCCATCCGGCAGCCGCCGGGGTCGATCGTCGTCTACGCCTCGCGCTGGAAGGGCTGGGAATCGTTCGATGCCGAGCAGCCGTTCCCGGTGGTGCGGGAGGAGACGTCGGTGCTGCTGCCGACGCCGGCGGTGGCCCGGCGGGCGGCGGAGATCGCCCGCGACTACGGCTGCGACGCGGTCTGGTACGGCGCGGCCGCGCCGCTGGGGCTGCTCTCCGCCGGCCTGCGCCGGCGCGCCGGCATCGAACGGGTGGTGGCGCTCACCCACGGCCACGAGGTCGGCTGGGCCGCGCTGCCCGGGGCCCGCACCATGCTGCGTCGCATCGCCCGCGGGGCCGACGTCATCACCTACCTGGGCGAGTACACGCGCGTCCGGCTGGCCCGGGCCATCGGCGATCTGACCACATTGGAGCGACTCCCGCCCGGGGTCGACACCGACCAGTTCCGGCCCACAGTGGACGGTAGCGCGGTACGCCGCAAGTACGGTCTGCGCGACCGCCCGGTCATCGTCTGTGTCTCGCGGCTGGTGCGGCGCAAGGGCCAGGACACCCTGATCCGGGCGCTGCCGCGGATCCGCCGGCGGGTCCGGGATGCGGCGCTGCTGATCGTCGGGGGCGGGCCTTACCGGTCCACATTGGAGGTCATTGCGCGCGAGGAGGGCGTGGCCGACCACGTGGTCATCACCGGCTCCGTCCCTTGGGCGGAGCTGCCCAGCTACTACGCGGCCGGGGACGTCTTCGCGATGCCGTGCCGCACCCGCCGCGGCGGGCTGGACGTCGAAGGACTCGGCATCGTCTACCTGGAGGCGTCGGCCCCCCGGCGGCCCCGGGGGGGCGGCGCCGCGGGCGGCGCCCCCCCCCCCCGGGGGGCCGGCGGGCCCGGCGCCGGGGGGGGGGGGGGCCCGGGGGGGGCCGGGGGGGCCCGGCGACTCGGGCGGCGCCCCCGACGCCGTGCTCGACGGCGAGACCGGCTTCGTGGTGTCGGGCCGGGACCGCGACGCGCTCGTGGACCGGATCACCCAGCTGCTCACCGACCCGGCGCTGGCCAAGCGGCTCGGCGCCGCGGGCCGGGAGTGGGTCGAGGCCGAGTGGCGCTGGGACACCCAGGCCGCCCGCCT
>JADGGF010000064.1 GCA_019690055.1 Micromonosporaceae bacterium | reverse complement strand
CGGGGTGGCGGGGGGGCGCTGTTTTGTTTATACCCCACTGGCCCGGGGCCTCCGCAAGCCCCGTCCACCGACGGCTGGGAGGAGGAGTCAGGTCGTGACGGTGCGGAAGAGAATGCTCGCCAGGGCCAGCGCGAGCACGATGTTCGCGATGGTGGCGGCGCCGAAGACGACGATCGGACGCCAGCCGGCCTGCCGCAGCGCCTTGACGCGGAACTCCAGACCGATGCTCACGAACGCGAGGATGAGGAACAGGGTCCGGAGGTTGTTCAGCGTCGCGATGTTGTCCTTCGCTGACTCCCAGCCGGAGGCTGCGTACCAGGTGCCGATCGCCGAGGCGGCGATGAAGCCGAGGACGAACTTCGGGAACCGCCGCCACAACTCGATCGGGCCCGGCTTGCTCGGCGCAGCCTCGGCCACGCCACCCTCCACTGTGGCCGCTTCCGCCCCGGTCGTCGCCGTCCCGGCCGCAGCCGCCGCCGGCTTGGCGACGCGGAACGCGAAGTAGGCGGTCAGCGCGACCGCCACCACGCCGATGAGCGCGTTCTGGGTCGTCTTGACGATCGTGGCGATCTGCAGGGCATCCTCGCCCACGATCGCCCCGGCCGCCGCCACGGCGGCGGTGGTGTCGATGTTGCCGCCGATCCACGCGCCGGCGACCACGTCGCGCAGGTTCAGCACGTCGACCAGCCACGGCAGCAGAAAGATCGACGGCAGTGCGAAGACGATGACCAGGCTCGCGGCGTAGGCGAGCTGCTCGCGCCGGGCCTTCACCGCACCGGCGGCGGCGATCGCCGCGCTCACGCCGCAGATCGACACCGCGGTACCGAGCAGGGCGCGCAGCTTGTCGTCGAGGCCGAGCTTGCCGCCGAGCCACCAGGTGAAGAAGAACACCGAGGTGATGAGGATCAGGGCCTGGACGATCGCCGGCCCGGCCGCCTTCCAGATCACGCTGAGGTTGACGCTGATCCCGAGCAGGACCAGGCCGGTTTTGATGAAGAACTCGGTGCGGAACGCCGGCGCGAGCAGGTCGCGCACCCGCAACGCGGTCAGGATCGCATTGCCGGCCAACCCGATCGCGATGGCGTAGACCGGGTACTCGATCGACTTGGCGATCTTGCCGAAGGCGGAGTCGGCCGTCCACACGGGAACGTTCGTGTCCAGGTACCGGGTGAGCGCGGCCAACCCGACGACCACGATGAGGCCGACGAGCACGCCACCGATGTTGGTTCGGCGGGCGGGCGTCCCCGGCGCCGGACCGGCCGCTGGCGGGTTGGTCGCCGGCGTGCCGTCGCTGGACGGGGTGCCTTCGTCAGCGGTGGTGGTAATGCTGGACATCAGGGCACCAGTCCCTTCGGAATCAGACCCGCGATCGCGGCCGCGATCAGGGCGAGGCCCACGATGGTGGCGATCCAGTCTTCGAGTCCCGAGAATCGGGACTCTTCGTCCTCGTCGGCCACCGGCGGCCGCGAGGCGGGGGAGAGCGGTTCGGACATTGGATTCCTTTCTTGAACGACGGGAGTCGGTCAGTGCTAGCGGGCCGACGGGGGCAGGTGTATGACCCGTACATCGGCCTCGTCGGCGAGCCGGTAGCCGACCCCGCGGACGGTCACCACCAGCGGACGGTCGGGCAGCTTCGCCCGCAACCGTCTGATGTGCACGTCGACGGTGCGTAACCCACCCCGGCTGAAGCCCCACACGTGATGCAGCAACTGCTCGCGGGTGAAGACCTGCCGCGGATGGGTGGCCAGGAACATCAGCAGATCGAACTCGATCCGGGTGAACGGCACGACCACTCCGTCGCGCCGGACCTCTCGCGCGTAGGCGAGGACCACCACGGACGGCGCGGGTTCCGCCGGCTGCGGTGGCAGGCGTACGGCGTCCTCCACAGTGGACGTACGTCGCCGCAGAATCCAGCGGGAACGGTTGGGCGGCCGGTCGAGTCGGCGACGGACGGGCAGGGTGACCACGGTCATGACAGACCCTCCAGGGGTGTCGGAGGTGCGATGGGCAGCAGCGAGCCACGTCGTGGGGTCGCTGTCGAAAGGAAGCCAGGCGGACGACGGAAGTGCCCGCGGCCCAGGTCAACGCGCCGACACAACCCAGGTCAACGCGTCAAGGCAGCGCGAAGCAGAATCACATGCTGGGACGACAGCCCTCGACGGCCACGCGGCCGTAGTCCACGTGGCGGCGCCGGGTCAGGGCCGAGTACGCATGCACGGATATCAGGCAACCACACGGTGCGCGCACCGGTCAACGGCTCGAGACGTATTTCCCATCACGTGGATAGGGAATTCCCGGGCGACCAGAGCCCGGCGACGGCGCGCTGGACAAAGGAGTGAGCGAGGAACGAGTGAGCGACAAAGGAAGCGCAAGCCTCACCAGGGGCCGGGCTCGCCCGAGCGCAGGCGAGGGCAGTCGGGCGGAGCGAGCACCAGAACTGCAGTTACTGCAGACCGCCGCGCACCGAGGTGATGCGCTGGGTGTTGAAGCCGAGCCAGTGCATCCGGCCCACGTAGCGGGCGTGCTCGACCTTGATGCAACGGTCCATGATGACGGTGACGCCGCCCTCCTCGGCGATCTGCGCGCCCTCGGCGTTGATGACGCCGAACTGGCACCACAGCGCGCCGGCCCGGATCGCCACCGTGTCGCGGGCGATCTCGGGCAGCGCGTCCGGCGCCCGGAAGACATTGACGATGTCCACCGGCTCGGGCACGTCGAGCAGGCTGGGGTAGCAGGCCTCGTCGAGGATCCGGGTCTCCCGGGGGTTCACCGGGATCACCCGGTAGCCGTGCCGCTTGAGGTAGTAGCCGACGAAGTAGCTGGCCCGCAGCTCGTTGCTGGACAGGCCAACGATCGCAACCGTCCGTCCGCTGTGGAGCACGCGCTGGATGGTCAGCGGGTCCTGGTAGCGCGCGAGGTCGAGGGTCATGCGGCCACCACCTTGGCGACGTGGGCGAAGCCCTGGTCCAGGTCCCAGATCAGGTCGTCGACCGTCTCGAGGCCGACCGACAGCCGGACGGTGCCCGGGCCGATGCCGGCCGCCCGCAGCTCCTCGTCGTTGAGCTGCCGGTGGGTGGTGCTGGCGGGGTGGATGACCAGGCTCTTGGCGTCGCCCACGTTCGCCAGGTGGGACCACAGCGTCAGGCCGCGGATGAACGCCTGCCCGCCGGTGCGACCGCCGGCGCAGTCGAACGAGAACACCGCGCCCGCGCCGCGCGGCAGGTACTTCTCCACGAGCGGACGGTACCGGCTGTCGGGCAGGCCGGGGTAGGTGACGTTGCTGGCCAGCTCGTGCGCCTGCAGGTACGCCGCGATCGCCCGGGCGTTGGCGACGTGCCGTTCCATCCGTAGCGACAGGGTCTCCAGTCCCTGCAGGAACAGGAAGGCGTTGAACGGGCTCATGGCCGCGCCGAGGTCGCGCAGGGTCTCGGCCCGCAGCTTCATGAGAAACCCGTACATGCCGAAGGTCTCGTGGAATTTCAGGCCGTGGTAGGCGGGGGAAGGGTCGGCGACGACGGGGAACCGTCCGTTGGACCAGTCGAAGGTGCCGGCCTCGACCACCACTCCGCCGATGCTGGTGCCGTGGCCGCCGATGAACTTGGTCGCCGAGTGGATCACGATGTCGGCGCCCCACTCGATCGGCCGGCACAGGTACGGGCTCGCGAAGGTGTTGTCCACAATGAGCGGCAGCTCGTGCTCATGGGCGATCGCGGCCACGGTTTCGATGTCCAGCACGTTGCCGGCGGGGTTGCCGATCGTCTCGCCGAAGAAGGCCTTCGTGTTGGGGCGGACCGCCTTGCGCCACGCCTCGGGGTCGTCGGGATCGACCCACGTGAGCTCGACGTTCATCTTGCGCAGCAGGTGCTTGAGCTGGTTGACCGTGCCGCCGTACAGCGCCGCCGAGGAGACCACGTGGTCCCCGGGCTGCAGGAGCGTGAACAGCGCGGACGCCTGGGCGGCGATGCCGCTGGCGAACGCCACCGCGCCGGCGCCGCCCTCGAGGTTGGCCACCCGCTCCTCGAACACCGCGACGGTCGGGTTCATGATGCGCGAGTAGGTGTTGCCGTACTCCTGCAGGTTGAAGTAGGCCGCGGCCGACTCCGGATCCTCGAAGACGTAGCTGGTGGTCTGGAAGATCGGCACCGCGCGGGCGCCGGTGTTGGGGTCCGGCCGTTGCCCGGCGTGCAGTTGTCGGGTTTCGAAGCCGAACTCGTGCGGTTGCTCGGTCATCAGGCCCTGCCTTCGGCGAGGAAGCGACGGACGATGGGGGTCTGGCGCGCCTCTTCGAGCAGGAAGCAGTCGTGACCGTACGGCGCGTCGATCACGTGGAATTCGACCGGCTTGCCCAGCGCCCGCAGCGCCTCCGCGATCTCCTGGGAGTCGCTGGGCGGGTAGAGCCAGTCGGAGCTGAACGCGATGAGCAGCGTGCGAGCCATGACCTTCTCGAGGGCGCGGGTGAGTGACCCGTCGCCGTGCTCCCGGGCGAGGTCGAAGTACGTCAGGGCTCGCGATAGGTATAGGTATGTGTTCGCATCGAAGCGCTGGACGAACGAGGCGGCCTGGTGGCGCAGGTAGTTCTCGACCTCGAACTCCGGCTCGGTGATCGTGTAGCGGATGTCAGTGCGCTGTGTTCCGGCGTCGAGCGTCCGCTCCTCGCTCCGCAGGCTCCGCTGCGGTGCTCCTGACGCCGGGGCCACGTGCTGCAGGCGCCGGCCGAACTTCGTGGCCAGCGCGGGCGCGGACAGGTAGGTGATGTGTCCCACCATTCGGGCAACGCCCATGCCGGCGTCGGGCGCGCGGCCGGTGCCGTAGTAATGGCCGCCCTGCCAGGCCGGATCCCGCATGATGGACTCCCGGGCGATCGCGTTCCACGCGACCCCCTGCGGACCGAGAGCGTGGGTGCTGGCGATCGCCACGATGGCGTCGACCTGGTCGGGGTAGAGCACGGCCCACTCGAACGCCTGCATCCCACCAAGTGAGCCGCCGGCCACGGCCGCCAGCCGGTCGATGCCGAGGGCGTCGAGGAATGCCCGCTGGGTCCGCACCATGTCGGCCACGGTGATCACCGGGAAGGTCGAACCGTACGGCCGGCCGGTCGACGGGTCGATCGACGAGGGGCCGGTGGTCCCCCGGCAACCGCCGAGCAGGTTCGTCGAGACGACGAAGTACCGGTCCGTGTCGAACGCCTTGCCCGGCCCGATCATGCCGTCCCACCATCCGAGACCACGGCCGGCGGCTCCGTCGCGATCCTCGGCCCCGAATCCGTCGCGCGTGCTCTGCGCCGGCGGCGTCGTGGCGTACCCCGCCGCGTGAGCGTCGCCACTGAGCGCGTGGCAGACGAGAATCACGTTGTCGCGGGCGGGGGAGAGAGTGCCGTACGTCTCGTACGCCACGCGCACCTGGGTGAGTTCGCGTCCGCAGTCGAGCCGGATCGGTGTCGGCAGGTCGAGGTGCTGTGTCTCGACAATGCCGACCGAGCCCGGCGCCGGTGTCGAGACCCTGGCCATGGCCGCGATCATAGCCAACGCCTGCCATCATGTGTATTGTCAATCGCGCAAGTAGGGAATCCCCCAGGAGCGTTCACGGAAAGGGGCCATGACGGACATGACTACCACAGTGGACAACGGGGTCAATGTTCGGGCGCTGCTCGACGCCCGCGAGGCGCTCAAGGCGGCGCCGGAGGCGGCCCAGTTCACGTGGCGGGTGACCTCTACCTGGGACCGCGGCGTCCACACCACGGTGCGGGTCAAGGATTTCTTCGGGCTCGGCCAGGAGCAGAGCCACAAGACCGAGTCGGTGTTCGAGGCTGACCACCCGGAGGTCTTCGCGGCCGAGGACAACGGCATCACGCCCATCGAGTACCTCCTCGTCGGCCTGGCCAGCTGCCTGACGGCCGGCATCGCCTCGGTCGCACAGAATCGGGGAATCCAGCTACGCTCGGTCCAGGCCACGGTCGAGGGCAGCCACGACATCCGCGGCATTCTCGGGGCGGACAGCGACGTCCGCAACGGATACAACGACATCACCGTGACCTTCCGCGTCGATGCCGACGCCTCTCGGGAGGAGATCGAGGCGCTCGTGGCCCAGTCCCAGAAGCGGTCGGCGGTCTTCGACGCGCTCACGAACCCGACGAATGTCACGGTCCAGGTCGCCTGAGCCACCGTCCGGTCGGGTGCGCGAAGCCGTGGGGAGGCCATGGGCGTCGAGAACCTGACCACCGTCGTCATCGGCGCGGGGCACGCGGGTCTGGCCGCGAGTCACTTCCTGTCCGCCGCGTCCACCGACCACGTCGTGCTCGAGCGCGGCGAGGTAGCGAACTCCTGGCGGCGGGAACGCTGGGACTCGCTCCGGCTGCTCACACCCAACTGGTGCAGCCGGCTGCCCGGTCATCCCTACGACGGCCCTGACCCCGACGGCTACATGACGGTGGCCGAAGTGGTTGAGTTCATCGATCGCTTCGCCACCGCCTGCCGGGCGCCGGTCCGCACCGAGACCGCCGTCACGTCGGTGCGCCGGGTCGACGGCGGGTACCACGTCACGACCAGCCAGGGCGAGTGGCGCTGCCGGACGGTGGTGATCGCCAGCGGCGCCTGCAACCGTCCGGTGGTGCCACCGTTCGCCGACGCGATCCCGTCATTTATCGAACAAGTTACACCGTTCGACTACCGTAGCCCGGCCCAGCTCCCCGACGGCGGCGTCCTCGTCGTCGGAGCCTCGGCCACCGGCGTCCAGTTGGCCAACGAGATCCGGCGGTCGGGCCGGCCGGTGATCCTCTCGGTCGGGGAGCACGTGCGGATGCCGCGGACGTATCGCGGACGCGACGTGCTGTGGTGGATGGACGCCGCCGGCGTGTGGGACCAGCGCCACGACGAGATCGAGGACCTGACACGGGCCCGGCGCCTGCCCTCACCGCAGCTCGTCGGCACCCCGGAGCGGCGGACGCTCGACCTCAACACGCTCATCGGTATGGGCGTCGAGATCGTGGGTCGTATGGCCGCCGTACGAGACGGCCGGGTCCTGTTTTCCGGCGGTCTGCGCAACGCGCTCGCCCTCGCCGATTTGAAGCTGGGGCGCCTGCTCGACACATTCGACGAATGGGCCACCGCGCGCGGGGTGGACGGTGAGGTCGCGGCGCCCGAACGCCCCGAGCCGACGCGGGCGCCCGACGCACCCCGGCTGCAGATCGACCTGACCCGGGGCGAGATTCGCACGATCGTGTGGGCGACGGGCTTCCGGCCCGACTACGGCTGGCTCGACGTGCCGGTGGTCGACGCCAAGGGCCAGCTGTGCCACGACGGCGGCGTGGTCGACAGCCCCGGCCTGTACGCGTTGGGGCTGCCTGTGCTGCGGCGGCGCAAGTCCACCTTCATCCACGGCATCGAGGACGATGCCCGCGAGGTCATCGGCCACCTGACCCACTACCTGGCGAGCGGCTCGAACTGACCGCGGCCATCAGCGTCGGCCGGGGCGACCCGGCATGGTCGACGTCAGATCACGAACCGCGGGGATGCCGGGCTCAGCAGCGCGGATTTGGCCGGGGCCGCCCAGGCCGTGTCGAGCGCGTGGGCGATGGCGGCGGTCAGCCGAGGAACGTCGTCGGCGGCTGACGCGTGCAGGGCCTCGGCGACGATCAGCACGGACCGGGTGTCGGGTCGGACTGCGGACAGCCCGCTCTGCCGGTTGCTCCAGCGGCGGGCGTGAGCCTGGCCGGCGCCATCGACGAAGATCACCTCTCCGGGCTCCGGATGCTCGGTCTCGCCGGAGAACGTCACGTACGTCTCCGTGCCCGTGGCCCGGCGAACGGTCAGGTGGTCGGTGACCCGGACCGTGTCGAAGACCGCTACCGGGATCGCGAACGCCATGGAGATGGCGTTACATACGTCGACAAGTGGATGGATGGTGGGGAGTGACCCCTCCTTGCGGAAGCGCCGCAGCAGCGACTCCGCGGCGCACCGGTACTGGGTCGGCTTGAGGCCCATGGCGGCGAAGGTCCGCCGCCACGCCTGGATCTCGGGGAGCTCGGCCTCGCTGCCGCCAGCGAGGCGGGCTCGGGCCAGGCCGTGGTACGTGGCGACCGGCTCGTCGACCGGGGCGGAGTCGGTGATCGGCTCGGCATACAGCACACCCGCGACGAGGGCGGGGAAGTCGCTCCAGATTTCGGGGGAGTGTTCGAAGTACATGCGTCGTTCCTGGCGGTCCGGCGGGAGGAATCGACGCTACCGCCGCCCGGGTCCGGCGCGACTCGGGGGGCGACGGACCGTCGCGGCGCGGTGCGGTGTCCCGCCGGGAACACGCGTCGGGTCGGCGGGCCCAGAGACAGAAGGGCGGTGGACGATCCCCGTCCACCGTCCCTTCTGTCTCTCACCCTGTCGGAACGAAGTGATACCTGGCGATATTGACGGTTAGTGATCCCGTGCAATGCGCCGCAGGAGCAGCAGCAACACGCCGACGACGAACATCCCGCCCCCGGCGAGGGCGAGGCTGACCTCGCGGCCACCGGTGACCGGCAGCTCCGTCCGCGTGGGTTGGACCGTCACCGTCTTGGTCTGCGCTGGGCGGTGTGGGGAACGAGGCTGAAGGCGACAGCCACGATGATGGGCGCACCGGCCAGGATCATCGTGGTGCCTGCCTTGGCGCGAATAGCAGACATGATGTGATGCTTGAACGCCCGTCCGGTCGAGAGTTCCGGTAGGCGGTTCTTCACCTGAAAGCGCGACGCGTCGGTCGACGGCGCGGACACGGTGGCATGACAACGCAACCCGGTCGGGGTAAGGCTCTTCTCGGGCTCTTGATTGTGGGCCGAGGACCGGTGGTCCGGCCAGCGCAAGACAACCAAGTATCGAAGATTATTTTGGCTCCAGGTACCCGACCGCCTGGCCGACGGTACGCCGGATCGGGTGCCCAGGATGTCGGACCGGACGGTTACCGTGTCGGCGTGTCGGCCCTTGACGATGCCGAGATCGTGCCCGTGGAAGACCGGGAGGCGTGGCGCGCGTGGCTCGCGGCCAATCACGCCACCGCTCGGGGCGTGTGGTTGGTGGTGACGCGGCGTCCCCGGTCGGGGCGGGCATGCCTGGAGTACGAGGCGGCGGTCGAGGAGGCACTGTGCTTTGGCTGGATCGACAGCACGTCCGTCAAGTTCGACGCTGATCGCACCAAGCAGTACTTCTCGCCGCGCAAGGCCCGCAGCCCGTGGTCGGCCAGCAACAAGGCGAGGGCCGCCCGGCTGACCGCTGAGGGCCGCATGACGCCGGCCGGGCTGGCGGTCATCGAGCAGGCCAAGGCGAACGGCATCTGGGCGATCTCCGACAGCGTGGAGCGTCTGGAGATTCCGGACGACCTGGCGGCGGCCCTGGCCGCTCACCCAGCGGCGGCAGCGAACTTCGCGGCGTTCCCACCCAGCGCGCGCAAGCAGATGCTCTGGTGGGTCGCCGACGCCCAGCGCCCGGCGACCCGGGCTTCGCGGATCGCCACGATCGTGCAGGCCGCCGCCGAGGGCCGGCGAGCCCGGGGCTGACCGGGCGGGTACGTCGGGTCGACCCGGAGACTTCTCCGGCAGCGCGCGGGAGCATCGCAGCGAGCGTGCGAGGGAGGAGCGGACCGAGCACGCCGCTGGAACAGAATCGCGGTCCGTGGGCGAAGCGCCGGCCCGGGGACGTTCGCCTCGGTCGGACGGAAAGATCCGCCCTCGGTACCCTGTCGTCCATGGCGTCGACTCCGCTTCCGCTCGACCCGATCGAGGAGGCTGCGCGGCAGTGGCGGGAGCATGGCTGGGCGGAGGCGGTCGACGGCATGGCCGCGGTGACCTCCATCATGCGGGCGCAGGCCATCATGCTAGCCCGGGTCGACGAGGTGCTCCGCCCCCTCGACCTGACGTTCGCCCGGTACGAGCTGCTCATGTTGCTGTCGTTCACCCGGGCCGGCGCGCTGCCGATGGCGAAGGCGGGCGCGCGGCTGCAGGTCCACCCGACGAGCGTGACGAACGCGGCCGACCGGCTTGAGCGGGCGGGCCTGGTTGTCCGACGCCCTCACCCCGAGGATGGTCGGGCCGTCCTGCTGGAGATCACCCCGGCCGGGCGCGAGCTGGCCGCGATCGCCACGGAACGGCTCAACGATCAGGTCTTCACCCGCCCCGGCCTCCCGCCGGCCAAGCTGCGGCAACTGGTGGCGATCCTGCGCGACCTGCGGCGCGACGCCGGGGACTTCAAGGACTGAGGCGGGCGAGCGGGGGGCCGGCCGAGCCCGCCGACCCCGCCGATGCCCGAGCTTCACTGGTGCTCGCGTCGGGACGAAACGGCGCTCGCGGGCCGACCCCCGGTTGCCGCGGAAGGCTAGATGTTGCGTCGGTACTGGCCGCCGACCTCGAAGAAGGCCTCGGTGATCTGCTGCAGGGAGCAGACACGAGCGGCGTCCATGAGCACCGCGAAGACGTTCTCGCCCGAGGTGGCCGCCTGCTTGAGCCGGGCGAGCGCGGCCGGGGCCTCGTCGCGGTGGCGCTCGTGGAACTCCCGCAGTCTGTCCAGTTGCGACTGTTTCTCCGCCTCGGTCGCCCGGGCGAGCTCGAGGTGCACCTCGACCGGGGCGGCGTCGTCGCGCCGGAAGGTATTGACGCCGATGATGGGCAGGCTACCGTCGTGCTTGCGCTGCTCGTAGAGCATGGACTCGTCCTGGATCCGGCCCCGCTGGTAGCCGGTCTCCATGGCCCCGAGGACGCCACCCCGCTCGGTGATGCGGTCGAACTCGTCCAGCACCGCAGCCTCGACGAGGTCGGTCAGCTCATCGATGATGTACGAGCCCTGCAGCGGGTTCTCGTTCATGGCCAGGCCCCATTCACGGTTGATAATGAGCTGGATGGCCAGGGCCCGACGGACCGATTCGGTGGTCGGCGTGGTGATTGCCTCGTCGTAGGCGTTGGTGTGCAACGAGTTCGCGTTGTCGTAGATCGCGGCGAGCGCCTGCAGGGTGGTGCGGATGTCGTTGAAGGCCATCTCCTGCGCGTGCAGGGACCGACCACTGGTCTGGATGTGGTACTTGAGCTTCTGCGACCGTTCGTTGGCGCCGTACCGCTCGCGCATGGCGATGGCCCAGATGCGCCGGGCCACCCGGCCGAGCACCGAGTACTCGGGGTCCATGCCGCAGGAGAAGAAGAAGGACAGGTTGGGGGCGAAGTCGTCGATCGCCATGCCGCGGGCGAGGTACGCCTCCACGTAGGTGAATCCGTTGGCCAGCGTGAAGGCGAGCTGGCTGATCGGGTTCGCCCCGGCCTCCGCGATGTGGTATCCAGAGATCGACACCGAGTAGAAGTTGCGCACGTTGTTGGCGATGAACCATTCCTGGATGTCGGCCATCATGCGCAGGGAGAAGTCGGTGGAGAACAGGCAGGTGTTCTGGCCCTGGTCCTCCTTGAGGATGTCCGCCTGCACCGTGCCCCGCACCGTGCTGAGCACGGACGCCCGCAACTGCTGGTACTCCGCGTCCGTGGGTTCGCGCCCGTGCTCGGCCCGGAACTTGTCGACCTGCTGGTCGATGGCGGTGTTGAAGAAGAACGCCAGGATGGTCGGGGCCGGCCCGTTGATCGTCATCGACACCGAGGTGTTGGGGGAGACCAGGTCGAACCCGTCGTAGAGGGCCTTCATGTCGTCCAATGTGGCCACGGAGACCCCGGACGTGCCGATCTTGCCATAGATGTCGGGTCGCTGGTCGGGGTCACGCCCGTAGAGGGTGACCGAGTCGAAGGCGGTGGAGAGCCGTACGGCCGGCGCCCCTTCCGACAGGAGCTTGAACCGCCGGTTGGTCCGGAACGGGTCGCCCTCCCCGGCGAACATGCGGGCCGGGTCCTCGTCGTCGCGCCGGAACGGGAACACGCCGGCCGTGAAGGGGAACCGTCCGGGCAGGTTCTCCCGCCGCCAGTACCGGACCAACTCGCCGTGGTCGGCGAACCGCGGCAGCGCGACGCGCGGGATCGCGGTGCCGGACAACGACTGCCGGGTCAACGGCGTCCGGATCTCCCGGTCCCGGACCCGGAACACGTACTCGTCGCCCTGGTAGGACGCGACCACCTCCGGCCACCGTTCGATCTGCTCGCGCAGCCACGACGGCAGGCCGTCCCGGGCCTGCGTCAGGGCCTCGGTGATCTCCGGCAGGGGCAGTTCGGCCGCGACGGCCTCCAGCCGCTGGACCCGGCGGGCCTGCTCGGCCAGCCGCTCGGTCTCGCGATGGTAGGACCGCACCGTCTCGGCGATCTCCGACAGGTAGCGCTGCCGGTTCGGCGGCAGCAGGGCCCGGAACTTCGTCGACGCCTTCACGGAGACGGGTGGCAGCTGCCCGTCGCTGGCGTTCAGGCCGGCCGCGACGAGCAGTCGCTTGAGGTGGTGGTAGAGGGCCGTCACGCCGTCGTCGTTGAACGTCGCCGCTGACGTGCCGAAGACGGGCATGTCGGCGGGCTTGCTGCCGAACGCCTCGCGGTTGCGCACCAGTTGCCGGGACACGTCGCGCAGCGCGTCCTCACCGCCGCGTCGCTCGAACTTGTTGATCGCCACCGCGTCGGCGAAGCTGAGCATGTCGATCTTTTCGAGCTGGGAGGGGGCGCCGTACTCGGGTGTCATCACGTACAGCGACACATCCGCAAGCTGCACTATCCCGGCGTCCCCCTGGCCGATGCCCGGCGTCTCGACGATGATCAAATCGAAGCCGGCCGCCTTGAACACGTCGATCACCGCGGGCAGCGAGGCGGGCAGTTCGTGGCCGCCCCGGGTGGCGAGCGACCGGAAGAAGACGGTGGCCCCGTCGAGGCTGTTCATGCGGATCCGGTCGCCGAGCAACGCGCCGCCGCCCTTGCGCCGGGTCGGGTCGACCGCCACCACGGCCACCCGCAGCTTGTCCTGCTGGTCGACCCGCAGCCGCCGGACGAGTTCGTCGGTCAGGCTCGACTTGCCCGACCCACCGGTGCCCGTGATGCCCAGGACCGGCACCGTCCGCCGCTGGGCCGCAGCGCGCAGCTCCTCGCGCATCCCGGGCGGGAGCGCGTCCAGCTCCGCCCCGGTCACGGCCCGGGCCACCGCCGTGCGCTCGCCGGCCAGCACCCGAGCCGCGTCGACGGGGCCGCGCTGCCACGGGTCGACGTCGCACTCGCGAATCAGGGTGTTCACCATCCGGGCCAGCCCCAAGCGCTGGCCGTCCTCGGGCGAGAAGATCGTGACCCCGTACTCCCGCAGTTCCGCGATCTCGGCCGGCACGATCACCCCGCCACCGCCACCGTAGACGCGGACTCCGGTCGCCCCGGCGGCGGCGAGG
>JADGGF010000063.1 GCA_019690055.1 Micromonosporaceae bacterium | reverse complement strand
GCGCCTCGGGCGAGCTGGTCTGGTCGGGCGCGGGCTCGATCCCGGGCGGGGACGGCTGGATCGTGCTCGCCTGGGCCGAGACAGCCCCGCTGCTGCTGCCCCCGGCCGACCCGACCGTGGCGACGGGGCCGGTGCACGAGCGCCTGCTCGCGCTGCTGGACGGCGCGCATGCGCTGTTCTTCCGGCAGCTCGCCGAACACCTGGCCGACGTACCCGAGCCGGACCTGGTGGCGGCGCTGTGGGACCTGGTCTGGGCCGGCCTGATCTCCAACGACACGCTTGCCCCGGTCCGGGCGCTGCTCACCGGCGGCGGGGCGCACCGGCCGAAGACCCCACCGCCCCGCTCGCGGTACCGGCCGCCGAGCCGGGCCGGCCGGCTCGCCCGCACGTCGCTGGCGACCCTGCGCTCGGGCCCGCCGATCGTGGCCGGCCGCTGGTACCGGCTGCCCGAGCGGGACGCCAACCCGACCCGCCGCGCCACCGCCCTGGCCGAGGCGCTACTCGAGCGGCACGGCGTGCTCACCCGGGGCGCCGTGCTCGCCGAGGACCCGCCGGGCGGTTTCGCCGCCGTCTATCCGGTGCTGGCCGCGCTGGAGGAGCGGGGCGCGGCCCGGCGGGGGTACTTCGTGGAAGGGCTGGGCGCGGCCCAGTTCGCGGTGCCCGGGGCGGTCGACCGGCTGCGGGCGCTGGACACCCCCGGTGCTGAGGAGGACCGGGTGAGCCGAGCGGCCGGTCGGGGGGCACCGGCCGTCGTGCTCGCGGCGACCGACCCGGCCAACCCGTACGGCGCCGCCCTGCCCTGGCCGGACCGGGTGGTCGAGGCCGGCGAAGGGGGCCCGGGAGAACGGGGCACGGCCGAGCCGACCCACGGGCACCGACCGGGCCGCAAGGCCGGGGCGCTGGTTGTGACTGTCGGCGGGGAGCTGGTGCTCTACGTCGAGCGGGGCGGGCGCACGCTGCTGTCCTTTGCGGACGATCCGGAGCGGCTGGCCGCCGCGGCCTCGGCGCTGGCCGATGCCGTCCGGGCCGGCGCGCTCGGCCCGCTGTCGGTCGAGCGGGCCGACGGCGGCGCCATCCACTCCTCGCCCCTGCGCGACGCGCTGACCGCCGCCGGTTTCCGGGCCACCCCGCGCGGCCTGCGCCTGCGCGCATGACGGTCGATCAGACCGTACGGTCGGTGGCGCCGTGAACACGATTGATGGTGCTTGCGCGCCGGTGGGGCGGTTGGGCAAGCTCTGCACATGGAGCCCATCGCCCGGTTGACTGCGGTGGTTCTCGACTGCCCCGACCCGCACAAGCTGGCCGCGTTCTATGGCGAGCTGACCGGGTGGATGGTGGAGTACGACGCCGCGCCGGAATGGGTGACCCTGCGCTCGCCCACCGGACTGCGCCTGTGCTTCCAGATGGCGCCCGACCACGTGCCCCCGGTCTGGCCCGACCCGACCGCGCCCCAGCAGGCCCACCTCGACTTCTCGGTGCCCGACCTCGACGAGGCGGAGGAGCGGGTCCTGGCGCTCGGGGCCGTGAAGCCTGACCACCAGCCGGGCGAGAGCTGGCGCGTTTTCGCCGACCCGGCCGGGCACCCGTTCTGCCTCTACGAGGAAGGCTGACCGTAGCCCTCGACAAGGGGAAGGCCGACGGTGGCCGTCTGACCGATGGGTGTCGGCCGGACAGCCGATACCGGCCTACGTTGATGTAGGCAGATGCTCCAACGCTGGCCGGACCGCCACCCTGCCTTCGTCCACTGATAGTCCACTGTAGACAACCGGCCGGACGTGGGCTTGGTCACCTCAGGCCCAAACTCGGTGGGCGCTCCTTACATCTGTTGCTACGGTCAACGTCCGTGACTGCTCCTGCACTGACGCAGGCTGAGGCGTCGGCGGGAGTCTGGTGGCGCTCGTTGATCCCCCTCGGCCTCGTGACTGTCCTCGTCGGACTGACCGGCGCCTTCCTCATGCCGTTCCTGCCGGTCTTCCTGAGCCAGCAGGTCAACGCGAGCCCGCTTCAGGCGTCGGTGTTCCTGTTCCTGTCGCCGGTGGCCGCGATCGTGGTGTCGAACGTGGTCGGGTGGATCTCGGATCGGCCCGGCGCCCGGCAGCGCGTGATCTTCGTGGCCGCCACCAGTGGAGCCGTCGGCTTCGGCCTCTACGCCGTGGTGCGCCAGTACTGGATCCTGCTCGCGGTGTCGCTGACGCTCCTGGCGGCAGCCACCGCGATCGTGCCGCAGATCTACGCGCTCGGCCGCGAAGTCGTGCTGCGCGAGGAGCCGTCGCGGGTCACGCTCGGGACGAACACGCTGCGCATGATGATGTCGCTGGCCTGGGCGGCGGGCGCGCCGCTGGGCGCGCTCATCCTGTCCGCCATCGACTTCGACGGCCTCTTCCTCGCGACCGCGCTCATGTACCTGGTCATCCTCGGGATCGTGGCGCTGCTGCGGGACACCCTGTTCCGGCCCCGCCAGCCCGATCAGCCCGTGCCGCCGGCCGACGGGCTGCCCACCGCGGCCGGCGAGGTGGCACCCCTCGCCGTGGACAGCACCCCGGTCCCGACCCCGGAGGCGACCGGCGGCCCGGCGCCCTCCCGATCGATGATCGTCGCCGTCTCAGTTGCGTTCGTGACGCTGCAGGCCGTCACCGTGCTGACCGTGACCGCGATGCCGTTGTTCATCAGCGTCGACCTGAGGGGCACCCTCGCCAACGCCGGGGCGATCCTCGGCCTGTGCGCCGCGATCGAGATCCCGTTGATGTTGGCCTTCGGGGTCATGGCCGCCCGGTGGTCCCTGTACCGGCTGCTGCTGGTCGGCGGGGCGTGCGGGGCCGCCTACTGCCTGGCGGTCAGCCTCGCCACCAGCGTCTGGCAGGTCGCCGCGGCACAGGTGCTGCACGCCAGCTTCGTGTGCTGCATCGGCGGGCTCGGCATCACGTACTTCCAGGAACTGATGCCGTCCGCGCTGGGCCGGGCCACCACGCTGTTCACCAACACCGGGCGGTTGGCCGGCATGCTCTCCGGCCTGGCCTTCGGGCTGGTGCAGGTCCACGGCTACCGGCTGGCGTACGTCGGCTCGCTCGGCCTGGCCCTGACCGGGACCGCGGTGCTCGCCGCGATCGCCTACCGGCGCCGCCGGCGCGGATCGCCGGCCGGGGCGGGGCGTACGGTCGCCACCGTGCCATCATGACCGTCAGCTATCGCAGTAAGTCGATGTAGTGGGACGTCGGCGACTGGCCCGGATCGCTAGCCTGTGGGGCATGAGCGCTGCCCCGAACGGCCCGCACACCGACGCCCGCTGGTTGGGCGTCGGGCTCCGGGTGCTCGTCTACGCGTTCCTGCTCGCGATCTGTGGAGTGCCGGCGGCGGCGCTGCTGTTCACCGAGGGCGACGTGCGCTGGGGTGTGATCATCGGGGCCGCGGCCCTGCTCGCCCTGACCGTCCTCATTGGATTTACGGTCATCGTGATCAAGTCGGTCCGGCTGGTCCGCGCGTCCGGCGCGCTCGCGGCGGCCCGCCGGGAGCAGGCCGAGCTGGACCGACGGCACGCCCTGGCCGGTCCGCCCCCGGTCGCGGTTCGGATCGCGGCAGCGGTCATGTTCCTCACCGGGGCGGTCCTGGCGGCGGGCGCGATCGGCACCGTCGTCCAAGGCATCCGCCTCGCAAGCTGGGCCCTGGTCGTCGCGCTCCCGTTCGCCGCTGTGCTGGCCTCGCTCGGCTTCGTCGAATACCTCTCGGGCCGCGCACTGCTGCGGCGAGGTGACCCGACTGTCGGCCAGGTCCTGCACGGCTTGCTGGCCACCATCTTCGCGCTCGGCATCATCAACGGCCTGGTCAGTGACAGCCCCGACAAGTGGATCGCGATCCTTGCGCTCGTCGGAACCAGCACGTTCCTCGCGCTCCCGGCGCTCCTGGTGCAGACCCCGGCGACGAAGGCCTGGGTCAAGCGGCACAAACCCACCGTGGCGGACGCCAACCCGTCCCCGGCGCCCTGAGCGGTGGCGGGTCATGACGACCGACGGCGATATCCCGATTCCTCGCGCCTTTCTCGAGATGCCGCGGTGGTGGCGGGAGGGCGCTCAGTGGCTGGCCGAGCTGCCCCGCCTCATCGACGAGCAGTGCCGTCGGTGGAACCTACGGGTGACCGGGGCGCCCCGGCACGGCTCGAACGCCCTGGTGGTGCCGGTCGTACGGTCGGGCGTACCGCTGATGCTGCGCCTGGCCTCCTCGATCGAGGAGGTCGAGCGGCAGGTCGAGGCCCTGCGGTTCTGGGCCGGTCGGGGCACCGTGCTCCTCGTCGAGGCCGACCCACCGCACGGAGCGATGCTGCTGGAACGGCTGGGACCCGAGTCACTGCATGACCGTACGGTCGACGAAGCGGTCAGCGTGCTCGGCCGGATGATGCGGCGGTTGGCCGTGCCTGCCCCGCCCTGGGCAGTGTCCACTGCGGACATCGTGCTGACCCGGGCCGGACAGCTCGAGGCTGAGTGGCGCCGGCTCGACCGACCGTTCGACCATGCCTTCCTCGCCGAGGCGCTGCGCGTCGCCGAGCAGTTGGCGTCAACGGAATCAGAGCTGGCCGTCAACGGCGACCTGCACAGCGAGCAGGTGCTACGGGGAGACCGCGAGGAGTGGCTCTGTATCGATCCGGTGCTGCTCCGCGGCGACATTCAGTACGACCTGGCCCGCGTGCTCTGGACTCGCCTCGACGAGATGCCCGACGCGAGCGCGATCATGCGGCACGTCGACACCGTGGTGCGGGAAGCCGGGTTGGTCCGGGACCGAGCCCGCGACTGGTGTCTGTTCCGGACCGTCGACTACTGGCTCTGGGGCCTGGATGCGGGCCTTACCGAGGATCCGGTGCGCTGCCACCGTCTCGCCACCGCCCTCGTCGGTTAGCCCCGGCGCCCGCTCGGCCCAACGCTGTTCGGCCCAACGCTGTTCGGCCCAAACGCTGTTCGGGTCCGGCGCCGCTGTTCAGGCGCCGCCCGGCTACTCGGCCAGGCCGAGCGCGTCGTGCAGGGCCCGCCGCCCCGCTGGCGTGACCCGGACCGCGCGACCCGTACCGATCCGCTCGACCCAACCCCGGCGCATCAGGGCCCGGCAGATCTCGGCGCCCACCACGCCGGCCAGGTGGGTGCGCCGCTGGGTCCAGTCCAGGCAGGCCCGGATGAGCGGCCGGCGCCCCGGAACCAGCGCCTGCGGATCGACCCCGAGCCGATCGGTGAGGAAGGCCGCGCCGTCCGGTGTGAGGGCCAGGCCGGACCGCTGGTCGACGAACCCTCGCTCGGTCAGCGCGTCGGCGATGGCCACGCCGAGGCGCCCGGCCAGGTGGTCGTAGCACGTCCGGGCGCGGATCAGGGCCTCGTGCGCGGTAACCGCCCGCAGTCCGCGTCCCGTCGGCCGGGGCGGCCCGACCTTGGCGGCCAGGTCCTCCACGAGTTGCGCCGCCTCGGCGTCGGCGAGGTGCAGGTAGCGATGTCGGCCCTGGCGGCGCTCGCTGACCAGCCCGGCCTCGCGCAGGCGATTGAGGTGCTCGGTGGCGGTGGAGACGGCGACGCCGGCATGGGTGGCGAGCTCGGTGACGGTCCACGCGCGACCGTCGAGGAGCGCGAGCAGGAACGACGCCCGCGTCGGATCGGCCAGGTGCCCGGCCAGCCGGGCCAGTTCGACCGCTCGCGCATCACCCATTGGCCAATCCTCGCACCACGACGGTTCGGCCGGCACCGAAGCATTCGGGCGCTACGGTCCACGGCCATGACCCTGACGCTCACCCGCCACGGCGACGTCACGGCGATCCTCGCCGACCGGCGGTTCGACGTGCTCGCCGCTCCGCCCGCCCCACACGGCCTCGCCTGGCTGCGTGGTGCCGTGTCGCGCTTCAGCCGGGGCACTCTGCACGCCCGCCGGCGGGATCTCGCCACGGCGCTGCTGCCCCCGCCGGCGCACCTTCGGGCCGCCGCGACAACGATGGCCGCCGACCCGGGCGTGACACCCCATGACGTACCGGTGACCGTGTTGGTGGCCGCGCTGGGCGCCCGGCGGGCCGTGCACGAGCAGGTGGCCATGGTGACCCCCGGCTACTTCGGACGTGTCCAGACCGGACTGTCCGATGTAGACGATGCGGTAGAGGATCTCGTCGACGCGTTCGATGGCGAGCGGACCGAGCAGGTGGCGGCGGCGATCGGCCTGCTCGTGCAGGCGCACGAAGCCACCGGCGGGCTCGTCACCCGGGCCCTGGCCGCGCTGCGCCGCTGGCCGGGCACAGCGCCCGTCACGGCAGTCCTTGCCGAGACCCTGCGCTACGACCCGCCGGTGCCGACCATGCGGCGCGAGTGTCTGGTCGACCATGACCGTCCCGGTCAAGGCCGGATCACCGCGGGCACGGTCGTGGTCCTCGACGTGGCCGCGGCGAACCGCGACCCGGATGTCTTCGCCGACCCGGACCGGTTCGACGCGGGTCGGCCGAACCTCGACCAGGTCCTGACGTTCGGGTCCGGTCCGCGAGCCTGCCCGGGCCGCGACCACGCGCTCGCCCTCGCCCTCGGCACCGTCGAGGGAGTGTTGCACCGTGACTAGCCCGTTCGCGGCCCTGCACCGTCCCGGCCAACCGTTCCTGCTCCCGAACGCCTGGGACGTCGTGTCGGCCGCGCTGTTGGTCGACGCCGGTTTCCCGGCCGTCGGCACGACCAGCCTCGGGGTCGCCGCCGGCGCCGGCCTCCCCGATGCCGCCGGCGCCACCCAAGCCCAGACGCTCGCCCTCGCGCGACGCCTGGCCCGCCTCCCCGCACTGATCACAGTGGACATCGAGGCCGGCTTCAGCGACGACCCGGGCCAGGTGGCGCAGCTCGTCGCCGAACTGCACGACTACGGTGTCGTCGGCATCAACATCGAGGATGGTCGAGGCGACGCGCTGGCGGCGGTTGAGGTTCAGACGCGGCTCATCGCGGCCGTACGGTCGGCGGTCCCAGGCATCTTCATCAACGCGCGTACGGACGCGTACTGGCTACGCCTGGACCGCCCGCTGACCGAGACCCTGACCCGGGTCGCGGCCTACCGCGACGCCAGCGCGGACGGCGTCTTCGTGCCCGGCGTACGCGCCCCAGCGGAGATCGAGGCGGTGGTGCAGGCCGCCGACCTGCCGGTCAACGTGCTCGCCGACCGGCCGTTGCCCGTCCTCGCCGACCTCGGCGTGGCCCGGGTGAGTTGCGGATCGCTGCTCTACCGGCACGCCGTGCGCGCGGCCGTCACGACCGCCCGCGCGCTGGCCGCCGGACAGGCGCCGCCGACCGCCGGCCCCAGCTACGCCGACGTGGCCCGCCTGCTCTCCACCTAGCGCAGCGGGGCGGCGACGGCGACCTCGGGAGCGTGTCGTCCTGCTGGACGAACCAGACCGGGCGCGAAATCTCCCGCTTCGAGATCCGGCCCATCGTCCGCAGCTCGATCTCGTCGGTGTTCGCCAAGGCAGTGATGATGTCGACCTCGGCCATCGCGACCCTCCGGATTCCGCCGTACGGCCACCCCGAGCGACGCTAGCGGCATCCGGCGGTTACCGGGGCCGGCTACGTGCGCGACCAGACAGTACCTCGGCGGTACCGGGAATCCCGTCGCGCAGGACGGTGGAGGTGTCCAGGCTGCCCACGTAGCGGGCGGAGAAGTACATGACGACACCCACGAGAAGGAACGAGCCGCCCATGATGCCGCCGGCCAGCGCCATGGTGCGGTCGACGGCCACCCACACCAGGGACAGCGCGCCGAGCACGAGGAACAGCCCGCCCAGGGCCAGAAGGCCGATTCGAGTCCCGCGCATACCTACCTCGATTTCCGTCGCGTCCCGCCGAGCGTAGGGAGCGTCCGCAAACCGGGAGCGTCCGCGCGGGCCGGCGCCGCCAGCCGTACGGTCAGCGGGACGGATCGAGGACGATCTTGCCGACGGTCCGCCGGGCGCGCAGGTCCTCGTGGGCCCGCCGCGCCTCGCTAAGGGGGTATTCGCCGCCGGCGATGGCGCGCAGCGAGCCCGCCTCGACGAGCCGGTACAGCTCGGTCAGCGCGGTCGAGATGAGGCCGGGCACGCCCAGGGCGTGGACGAGCCACAGCCCGGCGACCGTGGTGGAGTGGGCCAGCAGGCTCGCCGGCGCCACGGGGGTCGGCGGCGTACGGCTCGCCATGCCGTAGAAGGCGAGCCGGCCGAACGGCGCGAGCGCGGCGAGGCTGGCGTCGGTGACCCGGCCGCCGGTCATGTCCAGCACGACGTCGACCCGCCGGCCCTGGTTGGCCTCGCGCAGGGCCTCGGTCAGGTTCGGGGCGTTGACGTCCACGGTGGCGTCGGCGCCGAGTTCACGGGCGAGGTCGCGCTTCTCCGGCGTGCTCGCCGTGGCGATGACCCGGCCCGCGCCCCACGCCTTGGCAAGCTGCACGGCCAGGCTCCCGACGCCGCCGGCCGCCGCGTGCACCACGACCGACTCGCCGGGCGCCAGGTGCGCGCTGCGCCGCAGCAGCAGCCAGGCGGTGGTGCCCTGAATGGCCAGGGCGAGCGCCGTCACGTCGTCGACGGTCTCGGGGACGTCGAAGACGTGGCGCACGTCCGCCACAGCCCGCTCGGCATACCCGCCGGCACCCACCATCGCGAGGACCCGCCGGCCGTCGCGGGTGCGCCCGACCACCTCGGCCCCGGGCACGAACGGCAGCGTGGTCGGCGCGAGGTAGGTGTTCTCCGCCTGGTGGGTGTCGGCGTAGTTGACGCCGGCCCGGACGACGTCCACCAGCACCTGACCGTCGCCGGGAACAGGCTCGTCGATCTCGACGACCCGCAACACCTCGGGACCGCCGAACTCGGTGATCTGTACCGCGCGCATCCGGCCACTTTATGGCCCCTCCCCCGTCAGCCGCGATGGGCGGAGCGACCAATCAACGGGCAGAGTCCCTTGTGGACACCAGCCGGCGGACGGCCGAAGGACATCGGCGGCTCACGCCGCCGCTTCCAGAAGACGGCGCACCGCACACCCTGTCCCATCTACCGCCCACGCCTGGCCTTGGGCCCGGCCGGGCCGGCCGCCGCTCGACAGCACCGAGCGTAGCCAAACGACGACAGCCGGAAGTTTCCAGTAGGGTGAGAGCATGACTGCCGAGCCGGTCTCCGCCACCTCCCTGTTCGCGGGGCCCGATGCGGCGCGCCAGCGTATGGCGGACTACACGATCGCGGATGTGCTGGCCCTGCCTGAGGATGCGCCGCGGGTGGAGCTTCGAGACGGAGTCATGATCGTGGTCCCATCCCCGACCGTAGGCCACCAGACCATCAGCAACCTACTCTGGCACTGGTTCCGGACCCAGGCACCCAAGGAGTACTTCGCGACGACGGCCATTGGCGTGGCGGTCACGGACTCCGACACGTTCGAGCCGGACGTCGTTCTGCTGTGTACGCACCCGCCGACGGAGGACCACTACGTGCCGGCCGATCAGGTGCTCATCGCGGTGGAGGTGGTATCCCGGGGTACGCGGCGGCGCGACCGGTTCGAGAAACCCGCCGACTATGCCGCCGTCGGCATTCCGCACTACTGGCGGGTCGAGCAGGATCCGGTGCACGTCTACGCCTACGAGTTCGGCGACGACGGCACCTACCGACTCGCCGCCGATTCTGCGACCGAGGTGGTGCTGGAGCGGCCGTTCGAGATTCGCCTGTCTGTCGCGGACATCTCGCCGTAAGCCCGGCCCGTCACGTCTGCACGATCGGGCTCGGCGGGCGCGCCTCGGCCGAGCGGTGTCAGCCGGCTCGCTTAGGGTTTGATCGTGGCTACGGTGACGCAGGAGCAGGCGGTCGGGCTACGGTCGGCGCGGGGCGCGGTGCTGGGCGCCCTCATGCTCTCGATGGGCCTGATAGCGATCGATTCGACAATCATCGCTACCGCCGTGCCGTCCGTGGTGGCCGACCTCGGCGGGTTGCATCAGTTCCCCTGGCTGTTCTCGGTGTACCTGCTCGCCCAGTCGGTGTCGGTGCCGATCTACAGCAAGCTCGCCGACCAGTACGGCCGCAAGCCGATCATCCTCGTCGGCATCGGTGGGTTCCTGCTCGGCTCGGTGCTGTGCGGAGTCGCGTGGTCGATGCCCGCGCTCATCGCCTTCCGCGCCATCCAGGGTCTCGGGGCGGGTGCGGTCGCGCCGATGGTGCTGACGATCGTCGGCGACCTGTACTCGCTGGCCGAGCGTGGCCGGGTGCAGGGCTACTTCGCCAGCGTCTGGGCCGTCTCCGCGGTGGTCGGGCCCGCCCTCGGCGGCGTGTTCTCCGAGTACCTCACCTGGCGCTGGATCTTCTACGTCAACGTCCCGTTGTGCCTGCTCGCCGCCGCGACGCTGCTGCGCGTGTTCCACGAGAACCTGACCCGTCAGCGCCACCAACTCGACTACGCCGGCGCCGCCCTGCTCGCCGTGGGCGGCACGCTGCTCCTGCTGGGCCTGCTCGAAGGCGGCCACGCCTGGCCCTGGCGCTCCTGGACCAGCCTCGCCGTGCTCGGCGGCGGCGCCGCGCTCCTCGCGGTGTTCGTGCTCGTGGAGCGCTCCGCGGCCGAGCCGGTGCTGCCCGGGTGGGTGTTCCGCCGCCGCGTGCTGGCTAGCACCAACGCGGTCGCGGCCCTGATCGGCGCCCTGCTCATCGGCATCACGTCGTATGTGCCGACCTTCCTCCAAGGGGTGCTGGGCGCCGGTCCGCTGCTGGCCGGCTTCGCCCTGGCGACCCTCACCCTCGGCTGGCCGCTCACCTCCTCGCAGTCGGCGCGGTTGTACCTGCGCCTGGGGTTCCGGACCACCGCCCTCATCGGATCGACGGTGGTGGTGACCGGGGCCGTGGTGCTCACCCTGGTCGGATCTGGATCAAGCATCGTCACGGTCGCCGTGGCCTGCTTCGTCGTCGGCGCCGGCCTCGGCCTGGTCGCGGCCCCGACGCTGATCGCCGCGCAGACCACGGTCGGCTGGGCCGAGCGGGGCGTCGTGACCGGCACGAACGCGTTCGGCCGCTCGATCGGCAGTGCCGTCGGCGTGGCGATCCTGGGCGCCGTCGCCAACACGGCCCTCGGGCCGAACGGGCCCACACCCTCCACACTGGACACGGCCGCGCACCGCGTCTTCGTCGGCGTCCTCGTCGCGGCCGTCCTCATGCTCGGCGCGGTGGCGACGCTGCCCCGGGTCATTCGCAGTCACGAAAGCCAGCAGGCCCAGTAGGGCGTCGCCCGACCCCGGCTGGTCAGGACACCGGTGGCGGCCCGGTCTCGGGCTCACCGCTGACGGCGTCACCTTCCGCGAGCCCACCATTGTCGGGGGCCACCGTCTTCTGGGCCACCATCCTCCGAACCACCCTCGTATGGACCGCCGTCGTCTGGACCGCCGTCGTCGAGCGGAGTGACCGCGGCGACGAGGGCGGAGAGCTCGGCCAGCAGGGAGGCGACCCCCTCAGGGCCGAGGGCGGCACGGAGTCGGTCGTCGAAGTCCTTCGCGGCGGCCGCCATGCCGGCGAATGCGGCGCGGCCCGCCTCGGTGAACTGGATGCGCTGTACCCGCCGGTCCTGCTCATCGCGGTACCGGGTGACCAGACCCCGCCGCTCGAGCCCGGTGAGGTGGTGGGTCAGGGTCGCCTCGGTGATGCCGATGGCTTGCGCGAGCTCGCGCTGGGTCGGCTGCCCGGCTTGGTCGAGAGCGCGGAACAGGGCCCACATCGCGCGGTTGCCGCCGTGCTCGGCCAGCGTGCGGTTGAAGGCCCGCAGAACCAGACGCGCCGTCTCCCAGAGGGCGAGCCCGATCGGCGGACGTCCACCGTGATCCACCGTCTGACCATAACCTCTGGCAAGACGGGTAGACATCTAATGGTTAGAGGTCTAATCTTGTTGCCATGACCGTACTGGACGATGTCTCCCGGCGCCTCGCGCCGGTCCTCGGCGAGCGGCTGATCGCCAACCCCGCCCCGGACTCCGTTCACTTCTTCGCCCCCGACGACCGGGTGCCCGCCCTCGTCGCGCGCCCGGTCGACGCCCGGGAGGTCGCGGCCGTCGTCGCCGCCGCGGCCGAGACCGGCGTGCCGTTCGCGGTGCGCAGCACCGGGCACTCGTACGCGCGGCACGGCGTCGTCGCCGACGGCCTCGTGCTCGACCTGCAGCTCATGAACGGTGTTCACATCGATGCCGAGCGACGCGTCGGCACGGCGGCCGGTGGCGCCACCGCCGGCGCCTACACCACGGCGGCGCACGAACACGGCCTCGCGACCGGGTTCGGCGACACCGGAAGCGTCGGGGTGGCGGGTCTGACCCTCGGGGGTGGCATCGGCTATCTCAGCCGCCGGGACGGCCTGACGATCGACAACCTGCTCGCCGCCGAAGTGGTGCTCGCCGACTCGACCATCGTGCGTGTGAGCGAGCAGGAGCAGCCCGACCTGTTCTGGGCACTGCGCGGCGGGGGCGGCAACCTCGGCGTGGTCACCAGCCTCGAGCTGCAGCTGCGCGAGACGAACGTCATCACGGGCGGCCTGCTCATCTTCGAGCCGAGCGCGGCAACCGTTGCCGCGCTGCTGTCCGCGGCCACCCAGGCTCCCGACGAAGTATCCACGATGATCAACATCATGAAGGCGCCACCGGTGCCGTTCCTGCCGAGCGAGCGGCACGGCACACCCATCGTCATGGCGCTGGTGTGCCACTCCGGCCGGCCGGAGGAGGCCGAGGCCGCGCTCGCGCCGTTCCGCGGGGCCGGCTCGCTGCTCGCCGACCTCGTCCGTCCCCAGCCGTATCCGGCGATGTTCGGCGCGGCGCCCAGCCAGGCCGGGATGCAGTCCACGATCCGCGCCGGCTTCGGCTTCGACAAGGCGAGAGCGGAGACGGCGATCGAGCTCATCCGGACCGCCCCGACCGTCGCCGCGGTCGTCAACCTGCGACCGATGGGCGGCGCGATCGCCCGCGTGCCCGCCGACGCCACGGCCTTCGCCCACCGGCACCACGAGGTCATGACCGGCGTCGGCGCCCTCGACCCGGCCGCGGTGGGCCCCGACCGCAGCCGGGACTGGGTCACCGAGGCGGCCGACAAGCTCGGCATCACCGGACCCAAGTATGTGAATTTCGTCGGCGAGAACGATCCGGACGCCGTCCGGGATGCCTACCCCGAGCCCACGCTGCGCCGCCTCGCGGAGGTCAAGCGGACGTACGACCCGGGCAACCTGTTCCGCTCGAACGTCAACGTCGAGCCGGCGGCGGCCGACGCCCGGTAGCGCCGCGCGGAGATCGGCCCAACCTCAGCGCGGAGATCCGCCCAACCTCACGGAACTACCGGACACGCTCGCGCGGGCACCGGCGGACCGACCTGGCGG
>JADGGF010000721.1 GCA_019690055.1 Micromonosporaceae bacterium | reverse complement strand
GGCGATACCGCCACCGCCGCCACCGCCGCCAATGCCGGCCGCGCCGCCGCCCGTACCCACGGCGTTGGCCGAACCAGCCACGCCGGCCCTGGTCTCCACCACGGCCAGGCTGCTGTTGATGTTGCTCGCCTGCTTCTTGGCGTTGGACCTCAGGTCGTTGCCGATCCGGATCGCGTCGTCGGCGAGGTTGTCCATTCCCGTGGCGGCGCCGGCCAGGGAGCCGTCCCGGCCGAGCGCGCTGAAGCCCCAGGTGAAGAACCTCATCAGCGCCGGCATGGCGAACAGCGCCAGCAGCAGCATGGTGAGGCCCATGATGAAGTTCGATATCTGGGCGTGGCTGTCGTTGCCCGCGTCGTCGATCAAGAGTAATGCCGTCGCGTACACCGTGGCCGCGGCCGGCTTGTAGAAGACCAGGGCGAGCACCCAGCCGACGGCCCTCCCCGTCCACGACGATGTGGTCTGGGTGATCTTGCCTGCCGCTGCCAGCTGCAGCACGCCGACGACGATGACCAACGAACCACCGCGGATGACGAGAAGGAAAATCTGGGCGAACGTCGCCGCTAAGACAAATAGGTTTAGCAATGTTCCCAGGATCAGACCGGGGCCCGAGGTGATCATGAAGACCGCCGGAACTCTCAGTACGTCGGCCAGCCGATCGACGACCTGTGAATCGAGGACGGCTTGGATGGCCTGATCACTGGCGCATCGGCCATTCACGATTAATTCGTTGGGGTCGTCTGAGTCGACGCCGCGAAGTGCCTCGCCGAGCACCCAGCACGAGTAGCGGTCGCCGGCGCTGAGCAGGGCAGCCGTTCCAGCGGTGGCGAGACCGCCCGCGGCCGCGGTCACTATGAACGCCTTGACCACGCGGATCAGAGGCTCCCCTCGGCGGGAGATGACCATCCGGAATCCCTGCCAGAGGGTCCCGCACGCCAGAAGCACAAGGACGATCGGGAGGATCCAGCTGTCCTGAATGGTGTCGGACACCGAGCCGTCCGACGTGTCGAAGAACCGGCTGGTGGGGATGAGCAGCCAGCTGAACATCATGATGAGGAAGTTCTTGACGGCGCCCCCGACCGGATCCGTGAAGAAGCTGATGATCAGGCGGAGCAGATCGGGGGCCATGGTGGCGACGTTCGCCGCGGCGTCCACCGCTTTGCCCGCGCCAAGGGCAGCGTCGCACTCAGCCTCGCACAGCCACGCCGTCAGCGGGCTGCAGACGATCGGAGCTACCGTATCGCATACACCAGGGTCGAACACCAAGATCACCTCTCGCCGAACGGCGTATACAGCGAGGTCGCATCGACGGCGACGTTCGCTGTGCTGAGGTCGGCACCGGCCGGGAAGGCGAGCACCCAGTCGTCGCCCGACCACTGCACGTACAGTCGCAGCGCGGTGGTCGCCGTTCCGCCGCGACCGTCCGTGCCTTCCGTGATCAACCGGACCTCGGCGTCGGTGTCGGTGTAGCTGTCGACGCGGAAGCCGAGCAGCGTGGCCGGTATCTGGCCCGCCGGGTCGCCGTACGGCACCCCGGCCTGCTGGCGGAGCGCGGCGTACGCCTGGACGATGGTGTCGCGGAGTGCGGGCACGTCGGGGCCGACCACCTGCTCCCGCAGGGTCGGCTCGAACACGTTCGGCCCGACCTGCGGGTTGATCCGGACGATGATGTGGGCCGCGGCCAGCACGGCGCCCGCGGCGTCGTGGGCGAAGCCGGTGGCCAGGCCGCCCAGGGTGTTGCTGGGACCCTTGCTGGCCGAGTACGGCAGCGCGACGCCCTGCACGTCCCGCCAGACCAGGTCGTCGGGCATCTCGACGGCCAGTCCCGGGGTCGCCAGCAGGTCGGCCCCGGGCGCTGTCGCGCCGGTCGACGTCAGCGCGACCGGTGGGGTGGTCGGGGCGCCCGGGGGAGAGC
>JADGGF010000720.1 GCA_019690055.1 Micromonosporaceae bacterium | reverse complement strand
GGGGCGCTGGTGGCCGAGTCACGGATGCTGCGCGCCCCCGTCGTCGATCTGCTGCGCCGGGTGCCGGGCGGGCGTCGGGGGTGGCGGACGGAGGTCGTGGATCTCGTCGTCGTGGCCGTCGCGGCCGCGGGCGTCTACCAGGCCTGGGTCGATGCGCGGGCGTCGGCTCAGGCCTCGGTCCTGGCGCTGCTCGCCCCGGCTCTGGTCGCGCTCGCCGTGGCGTTGCTCGTCGCTCGGGCCCTGCCGCTGGTGGCGGCCCGGGTCGGTACCGCGGCGCTGCGGGCGGGCGGGGCCGGCGCCGCCCTCGCCGCGCTGCAAATCGCGCGGCGCCCGGGTACGCAACGGGTCTTCGCGGTGCTCACGGTGGCGGCCGCAGTGTTCGCGGCGACCACCGTGCTGTGGCGGTCGGCGGAGACGGCGTGGCACGAGCGGGCCGTGCGGGAGCTGGGCGCGGACCGGGTCCTCATCGTCGACGCGCCGAGCGCGGCCGCGCTCCTGACCGCCGTACGGTCAGTGGATCCCGGCGGCCAGTATGCGATGGCGGTGGCGGCGGCGCGGGGTGTGCGGACCCCGGAACGCGTCCTCGCCATCGACACCACCCGGTACGCCGCCGTCGGTCGCCTGCCCCAGGGGTTTCCCACCCCGGCCGCTCTGGCCGCGGTGCTCCGGCCCGCCGCCGTCGCGGCGACGACGGTGGAGAACGGGCCGGTGACGCTGGATGTCACGGTGCCCGAGCCCGCCGTCGAGGCGCTGCGCCTGCATCTGTCCACCGTGACGGGGCAGCCGCAGGTCGTGGAGTTCGCCAGCCCCGGTTCCGGCCGGAGCTCGGTGCAGGCCGAGGTCACCGGCTGCGCCCCGTCGTGCCGGCTGGTCGCGCTCGAGATCGTGCCGGCCCGGCTGACCGCCCCGCTGACCGTCGAGATCCATGAGCTTCGCCAGCCCACCGGACGCGTGCTGGACGGACCGGCGCTGGCGGACATCAGCCGGTGGCGCACGACGCTGGAGGATCAGACCATGCCGCCGCTCGTGGCGGCACGGGGCGACGGGCTCGCCATCACCCTTCAGCCCCGCCCGTCGCTCGGCTCCGACCTCGTGCCCGACCACCGTGTGCTGCCGCTGACCACCCCGGTGCCGGTTCCGGTGGCGGTGGCCGGGCCGCCCCTTCAGCCGCGCGACGCCCGGTTGGGCGTCTCGGCGCTCGGCGGAACCACCGTGCCGTTCGCCGTGGCGGCCCGCGTGCCCGCCCTACCGATCGTGGGCGATCGAGGCGTGCTGATCGACCTGGAGTACGCCCTGCACAACAACGACGCCCGGATCGAGTCGGTGGAGTTGTTGGTCTGGCTCACGGCCGATGCCCCGGATTCCGTGGTGGTCGGGCTCGCCGACCACGGCGTGACGGTGCTCGATGAGCGGTCGGTGGCGCAGCGCACGAAGGAGTTCGCCGGCCACGCGCCGGGCCTCGCGCTGGGCTTCGGCTACTTCGCCGCCGCCGTCGTGCTGCTGCTCGCCGCCGGGGTGGCCGTGATCGGTTCCACAGTGGACCGTTCGAGTCGGGTGGCCGAGCTGTCCGCCCTGCGTGGTCAGGGTGTTCCCCGCCGTCTGTTGTGGACGGCCGGGGTGGCGGGCAGCGCAGTGATGGTCGGGGCGGCCGTGGTGGTGGGCGTGGTGGCGGCCCTGGTCGCCCGGACCCTCGTCGCCACCGGCCTACCGGCCTTCTCCGACGGGAGAACCCTGGCGCCGCCGGCCGGGCTCACCGGAACCGCGCTGCTCAGCGCGGCCGGGGTGATCGTGGTTGTCCTCGGCATCGCTGGGGTCACCACGGCCAGCCGGCTCGTCACCGCGGCGACCGGTCGATCCGGCGGCCGGCGGGCTCGGCACCGCAGCGACCGGTCAGCGGGCCGGCGAGCGCGGACGGA
>JADGGF010000719.1 GCA_019690055.1 Micromonosporaceae bacterium | reverse complement strand
GGGTAGGGCTTTGAACGGGTCCGGGGTAGGGCCGGGGTCAGGCCACGTACGGTTCGCCCACCAGGTGCACGCCGGCCGCCCGCATCTCGGCGATCGCCGCGTCGGTCGTCGACTTGGCCACGCCGGCCGTGTGGTCGAGCAGCACGGTCGTGGTGAAGCCCTCCCGCACCGCGTCCAGCGCGGTCGCCCGGACACAGTGGTCGGTGGTCAACCCGACGATGTCCACATCGGACACGCCGCGCATGCGCAACCAGGCGGCCAGGCCGACGCCGTCCGCGTGGCCCTCGAACCCGGAGTAGGCCGCCTGCCGCTCACCCTTGACGAAGACCGCCTCGATGCGGTCGGTGTCCAGAGCGGGATGGAACTGGGCCCCGTCGGTCCCGGCGACGCAGTGCGGCGGCCAGGTGTCGATGAAGTCGGGCTCGTTGGCGAAGTGGTTACCTGGATCGATGTGATGGTCCTGGGTGGCGACGATGTGGTCCCACCGCTCCCGCTCGGGCGCACCCTCGCCACCGCCGTCGGGGCCGGCGAGCAGGGCCGTGATCTTCGCGGCGACCGCGGCTCCACCGGCGACGGGCAGGGAGCCGCCCTCGCAGAAATCGTTCTGGACGTCGACGATCAGCAGTGCTCGTGCCATGGATACCCCCCGAATCTAGGACACTGGTCGCATGTGGACGGTCAGGGCCGGTTCTCCGGCGGAGAGCTTGAGCCCTTCCCACGGGATCGAGATGAGGCAGGCGCGGGCGTGTTCGCGTGACTGTTCGAGGGTGGGCAGGTCGGCCACCGGCTCGCCGCCGCGCATGAACGGGCGCTGCAGCAGCCGATCGTGCGGCTGCGGGGGCGGGCTGCCCTGCGACACCACGACCTCCTCCGTGGCCGTGCCGGTCGGCTTGTGGCGGCGCACCGCGGTCTTGCGCCCGCCGATCGTCGTCTTGTGCTCCGACCGCTTGGCCACCGGCTTCCCGTCCACCTCGACCAGTTTGTAGACCAGGCCCGCGGTCGGCGCCCCCGAACCGGTGACGACCGCCGTGCCCGCCCCGTAGGCGTCGACGGGTTCGGCGGCCAGCGCCGCGATGGCGTACTCGTCCAAGTCGCCGGAGACCACGATCCGGGTCTCCGGCGCCCCGAGCTCGTCCAGCAGGCGGCGGGCCTGGGCCGCGAGCACGGAGAGGTCGCCGGAGTCGAGCCGGATCGCGCCCAGGCCGGGGCCGGCGACTGCGATCGCGTTGCGGATGCCCTGAGTGATGTCGTACGTGTCGACCAGCAGCGTCGTCTGGCGGCCCAACGTCGCCACCTGGGCGGCGAACGCCGCCGCCTCGTCGTCGTGCAGCAGCGTGAACGCGTGCGCGGCCGTACCGGCGGTCGGTATGCCGTACCGCCGCCCGGCCTCCAGGTTCGAGGTGGCGGAGAAGCCCGCGATATAGGCGGCCCGGGCCGCGGCCACCGCGGCCCGCTCGTTCGTCCGGCGCGATCCCATCTCGATCAGACGCCTACCCCGGGCCGCGGTGACCATGCGGGCCGCGGCCGCGGCGACCGCGCTGTCGTAGTTGAGCACCGACAGCACCAGGGTCTCCAGCACCACGCAGTCGGCGAAGGTGCCCGAGACGGTCAGGATCGGCGAGCCGGGGAAATAGATCTCCCCCTCGGCGTACCCGTCGATGTCGCCCCGGAAGCGGTAGCCGGCGAGCCATCGCGCGGTTGCCTCGTCCACCACCCCGGTGCGGACCAGGTAGCCGAGCTGGTCGTCGTCGAACCGGAACGCGCTGATCGCCTCGATCAGGCGCCCGGTGCCGGCGACCATGCCGTACCGGCGACCCGGCGGCAGGCGGCGAGCGAAGACCTCGAAGACACAGTGCCGGTCCGCGGTCCCGTTGCGCAGCGCGGCCGCCAGCATCGTCAGCTCGTAGTGGTCGGTCAGCAAC
>JADGGF010000718.1 GCA_019690055.1 Micromonosporaceae bacterium | reverse complement strand
CAGAGGAAGTGGCCCACCCCCGACTGCTCACAGTGGACCTTGGCCCCGCCCATCTCCTCCAGCGTGACCCGCTCACCGGTGACCATCTCGACCATCCGGTCGGACGCGAGGTACATCGAGGCGTTGCCGTCGACCATCGCGACGACGTCGCAGAAGGCCGGAATGTACGCACCACCCGCCGCGGACGGGCCGAACAGGGCGCAGACCTGCGGAATGGAGCCGGACGCGCGGACCTGGTTGTAGAAGATGTGACCCGCCCCGCGCCGACCCGGGAAGAGATCCACCTGGTCGGTGATGCGGGCACCCGCGGAGTCCACGAGGTACACCATCGGGACGCCCTCGGTGTAGGCCGACTCGATGACGCGGATGATTTTCTCGACCGTCCGGGCACCCCACGACCCCGCCTTGACCGTGGAGTCGTTGGCCATCAGCCGCACGGGGCGCCCGTCGATGCGCGCCAACCCGGTCACCACTCCGTCGGCGGGCAGATTGTCGGCGAGCGCGTTGGCGAAGAGTCCATCCTCCACAAAGGACCCGGGATCGACGAGCGCGGCGATCCGGTCGCGGGCGAAGAGCTTGCCCCGGGCCGCGTTCGCCTCGTGGTACTTGGCCGCACCACCGGCCAGGATGCGCGTCCGCAGGTCGGCGAGGGAGAACTCATCCTGAGTGTCCACGCGTGGGGCTCCTTCACGGCCAACGACCCAGCACAAGACTTAACGATCGTTAGGCTACCATCGACGCACTACCACGGGGCAAGAGCGCGAACCGGACCGTAGGCGACGCCGACCGGACCGTCGACCGACCCGAAGCACGGCGGTCATCCGTCGGCGCGGGATACCCACGAAAGCGCGAGACGGCCCGGCATCACGCGGACACCGGGCCGTCCATCTATGTAGACGCCGCCCCGCCAGTGGTTGTCTCCCACGTGCGGGCCGACGCGAGTCGAATCCACAACCCCGTGCCAGCAACCTAGCCGCCGTGCGCGAACGATGGGGCGATCAAACGGTCACGTGCCGGTGACAGTTTGGTCACGCTGCACCTCTCAGCGCATGCGGGAGACGATGGCGGTGTCGTAGGCACCGAGCCGGAACTCCTCACGCTCCAGCAACTCGGCGTGGAACGGCAGGTTGTGCTTCGGCCCGACGATCACGAACTCCGCCAGCGCCGCCCGGGCCCGCTCGATCGCCTCGTCCCGGGTGGCGCCATGCACGATGAGCTTCGCCATCAGCGAGTCATAGTGCGGCGTCACCGTGGTACCGGCCGTGTAGCCGGAATCCACCCGTACGCCTTCGCCGGTCGGCTCGACCCAGGTGGTGATGGCGCCCGGCCCCGGCAGGAACCGCTGCGGGTCCTCGGCGTTGATGCGCAACTCGATCGCGTGCCCGGACGGGGCGAGCGTGTCCGGGTCGATGGTCGGGGCCAGGCCGGCGGCGATGCGCAACTGCTGCTCGACCAGGTCGATGCCGAAGACGGCCTCGGTGACCGGGTGCTCGACCTGCAGCCGCGTGTTCATCTCCAGGAAGTAGAAGTCGCCGGTCGCCGGATCGAGCAGGAACTCGACCGTGCCGGCGTTGGTGTACCCCACCGCCTCGCCGACCCGGCATGCTGCGGCGTGCAGGGCGGACCGGCGCTCGGGCGTCAGCGCCGATGCTGGCGATGGGCACTCCTCGACCAGCTTCTGGTTGCGCCGCTGCACCGAGCACTCCCGCTCGCCGAGCGCGATCACCCGCCCGTCGGTCGACCCGAGGATCTGGACCTCGACGTGACGCACCGACGGGAAGTACCGCTCGAGCAGCACGGCCGGGTCACCGAACATACGCTCGGCGAAACCGCGCACCTTCTCGTACTCCGTACGCAGGCCCGCCACGTCCAGGGCCACGCCCATCCCCATGCCGCCCCCGCCCGCGGCCGCCTTCACCATCACC
>JADGGF010000062.1 GCA_019690055.1 Micromonosporaceae bacterium | reverse complement strand
GTCCCGGGCCGAGCACCGCGCGGGTTGACCTCCCGCCGAGTACCCCAGCCGGCCACCCTCACCCCAATACAAGACGGAACCGACTTACGTCAGAGTAGCCTCCTAACTCCATCAGCACAAGGTGCAAGACGAAGTTGCCGTATGATCACACGCGATGAGTGCGGGCAACTCGGACGAACTGGACCGGCTCGCGGTGGCCAACAAGGACGTGGTCGCCGAACTGGCGAGCGAGGTGATCAACCACGTCCGCGGGCGAGCGGCCCGGCCGTGCGTGGTGGTCGGCGGGTTCGGGTCGGGCAAGACGCACGCGCTGACCGCGGCCCTCGACTACGCGCGGCGCGAGGTGGGCGACGGGATCGTGGTCGTGTGGGTGCCGCTTGGCGGCCTCGGGGTGGTCTCGTACGCCGGCCTGCTCTATGAGATCGTCGTGGGTCTCGCGGCCGCTGGCTTGGCGGACGCGACGGAGACCGCCCGGCACCTGTGGCAGCGGCAGCAGATCAAGGAGCTCGAACGCCTCGCGCTGCAGGAGCTGCCGGGCTCGGCCCGGCTGGTCGTCGTCATCGAGAACCTGGATGCCGTCGTCGAGCAACTGCAGGCCACCGACGCGGCGGACTGGGACACGCTGCTGTCAAAGCGATCGGGGCCGCTGATCGTGGGCTCGGCCGCCCGGCCGGTGCCCGGGCTGGTGCCACTCGTGCTGCGGCCGTTGTCCGCCGATGAGGCGCTCCGGCTCGTGAGCGAGCACCTCCGCGACGAACCGGCTGTGATCACGCCGGAACTGGATACCGAGGTGACCGGCTACAACGAGCTTGTCCAGGGCAATCCCCGGTTCTGGACGCTGGCGGCCGGCCACCTGGCCGCGGGTCGGGCCGACCCGCTCGGGCTGGCTTTCGATGAGTTCCTGCATCAACTCGACCTCCATTTCACCGAGCGGCTGCGATCGCTGGCCCCGGGCGAGCGGCGGATCGTCATCGAGCTCGCGCGGGCGGGCCGCCCGCTGACGGTCACCGAGCTGGCCAACCTGTTGGGCGTGACCAACCAGACCGCGATGAGCTCGATCCGGCGGCTCACCGACAAGTGGGTCAAGCGGGTCGACGCGGTACCGGGCACCGACAAGCGACTGTCGTGGTACGACCTCCGAGAGACGCTGCTGCGCTACCACGTGCAGCGACCGGACCGCCACAGCTCAACCGACCTGGTCCGGCACGTGCAACAGCACTGGTACCGCCAGGCGGGTCGGGACGGGCGCGGCACAGTGCCCACAGTGGACGGTCACCTGCTGACGGAGTCGCTGGACGAGTTGCACAAACGGGTCGAGAAAGTGGGGACCAGCGGCCACCCCGACACCGCCCGTCGGCTCGCGCGCCGGCTCCTGGTGGAGCGGGCGACCACCAACGGCCTCACCAACCGAGCCACGTTGCACGCGTTGATGGCTCTGGGCGCGTGGACTGGCCACATCGGCGACAAGCGGGGCGGCCGGACGATCCTGACGGCCGCGCTGCGGGATGCCGAGGTCCTGCTGGGCGAGAACGCCACCGAGACGCTCACGCTCATGCTGGACCTCGCCTGGATAAACATCGATCTTGGTAACTACGAGCAAGCCATCGCCGCCTATGATGCGGTCATCGCGCGGGCCGGCCAACTCGGCAAGAAGGGGCTGCCCATCGTGCTGCACGCCCGCCAGGACCGGGCCCGGGCGATCGGCGAGAACGGGGATCCGGCCGCCGCGGTCGCTGAGTTCACCGAGGTGCTCGCCGCCCGCAGCCAGCACTACCCCAAGGCACACCGCGACCTGCGAACCTGCCGCCACGGGCTGGCCTGGTGGACCGGCAAGGCGGGCGACCCGGCCGGCGCGGTCAGCCTGTTCGACGCCATGGTCAAGGACCGGCGAGCCAGCGTGTGGGAGAAGTTCCACTACCGGGCCGCGGCCGCGCACATGGCCGGCGAGGCCGCCGAGCGGGCCGCCGCTGATGGCGTGCTGAACCCGGGCGAGGCGGTCCGCCGCTATCTCGACCTCGCCGAAGACATCCTTCGATCGGACCACGCCGGCTCGCCGCTGGCCCGCACCGCGAGAAGCGACGCCCTGAAATGGGCATTGCGCGCCGAACCGCTCGACCCGAATGACCTGCCCATCACGGCGGTGCAGGCCGAGGACTTCGCGGCCATGATCGGCGACGCGCTGCAGGCGGGTCGGCTGTCCCTCGCCGACGTCCTGGCGTTGCGGCCGAGTCGGGCGCAGGCCGACGCGCTGGCGGAGGTCCTGGTGTTCGCCCGCCAACCGCGTCCGCCCCGCTGGCGAATCGACAGCGCCCGGGAACTGGCGCCCCACATGAGCGCGCCCAAGGCGGCGCTGATTCTGAAAATCGGGCACGCGCTCGACGGTGACCGCAAGGCCGAGTCCGGCCTGCCCGCCGAATGGAAACCGATCCTCGCCGAAATCCGCGCCCTCGACGCCGGAACGGGGCGCCCGATCTGAGGTCCGGCAACGGCTAACGGAGACGCATCCGTGCGCCCCGGACGCGCCGGTCACGCGCGACCATGCGCGGCAGGATCGGCGAGCGCGGCGAAGCGGCCCGGCGAGAGCGCGGCCAGCAGCGAGGTCACCGGCGGGCCGGGCAGCGGCGGCGGAGGTTCGTCGAGGACCACCGCGGCGGCGAGGGCGGCCATGGCGGGCGCGGTCTGCATGCCGTAGCCGCCCTGCCCGGCCAACCAGCAGAAGCCCGGCTCGCTGAAGCCCACCACCGGGTTGCGGTCGGGGGCGAAGGTCCGCAGCCCGGCCCACGTCGTGCGGACGTGGCGCAGGTTCAACGTCGTGGCCGCGTTGACCCGCTCCAGGGCCAGCGCCACGTCCTCGGTCTCGGGGCGGGCGTCCACCGGGTCACTGGGCGTCTCGTCGGCCGGCGAGATGAGCAGCCCGTCCCCCTCCGGCCGGAAGTAGAACTGGTCGGCGACGTCGGCCACCAACGGCCAGGAGCGGTCGACGGACGGCGCGCTGACCACCGCGATGGTGCGCCGGTACGGCACCAGCCCCAGCGCCCGCTGGCCGCACCGGCGGGCCACGTCGTCGGCCCAGGCGCCGGCCGCGTTGACGACGACGCGGGCCCGCACGCGGCCGAGGCTGGTCCGCAGGACCCACCGGTCGGCCTCGCGGGACCCGTCGAGAAGCGACACTCCGGTGTGGACGGTGACGCCGCCGGCCACGGCGAGGCGGCGGTAGTGCTCCAGCAGCCCGGCGACGTCGAGATCCTGCGCCCCGTCCTCAATGGCGGACAGCTCCGCCCAGCCGGGCCGGATGACCGGACACCGCGCCCGGACCTCGTCGTCGGTGGCGATCCGCAGGGCTGGTTCGGCCTCGACCAGGGCGGCGAGCTCGGGGGCATGCGCCGGCGGGGCCAGCCACAGCAGGGGTCGCGGGTGCAGCAGGCCGACCTCGTCCAGGGTGGCCCGCGACGCCTGGGTCAGCGCCCGGATCTCCGGACTGCCGTACGACTCCAGGAACGCGGCCGCGGACCGACCGCTGGTGTGGTAGGCGAGCTGCTTCTCCCGCTCCAGCACGGCGACCCGCAGCCCGCCCCGGCGGGCCAGCTCGCCCGCGACCGAGACACCCGCGATGCCGCCGCCGACCACGGCCACATCCAGATCGAGGTCAACCGCGCCGTGGGACCGGCCACCGTACGCATCCACGCGCCCAGGCTACGTGACCTCCTCTCCCCCGGTGATCACGCGTTCGGTTACGGCCGCGCCGCCCCAGGGCGACCGCGCGCCGCCCTGGCCGGTCACCCGACCGTCGTCCGCAGCGCCTCGTTGAGCCGCTCGCCGAGCTCCCGGACGATGGTGGCGCCTTCCTCGCCCTTGGTGCGCCAGGTCTTGATGACGCCATGGCTGCTGCGCAGGGTCGTCAGGGCTCGCCGGACCTGGTTGACGAGGATTGTTGCCACGGAAGTGACCGTCCAGTCGTCGGGAGTCCGTCCCTGGCTGGCCCACGCGGCAAGGATCGTTGGCAGCGGCGCGGGAGCGGCCCCAGGCTCGCGGTGCGCCTCGAACAGTTCGCCAACCATACGGATCTCGATGGCGGAGTGCAGCACCACCTTGGCCGGGTGCAGTGTCTCGTCGGCCACGGGAATGGTCTTGATGACTCGCCACAGCCACCCGGCGAGCTCAGCGGCCTCGCTGATCACTCCGCTGGCCCGCGCGGCGGGATCATCGCCGAACTTTTCGCGCAGCTCGTCATCCCGCCGAATCGGCAGCCGATCCACCAGATCGGACAACAGTTGGCCGCCCCGTTCGGCGACGACATCCGCCCCGGCGCTCGCCGCCGACGCCACGCTCTGCATACGAGCCCGCACCACCGTCGTGAAGTCCGTCAACGCCTTCATCCGCTCGCTGGCGGAAGCCTGGGTGCCGAACAGCGCACGCAGGTCGATGCCGGAGAGAGAACCCTGGTCGTCGGCCATCCCGCTCCCCTCATTCTCCGTAAAACTCGATGCAACCGCCAAGCCAGGTCGACCACCGGGTCCTGCAGCAGTTGCGCACACGACGGAAAAACGAACACCTGGCTTGGGCAGCATCCCGCATATCAGGTCAAGAAACAGTCTTGCCACCGGCGACAACGCGTCAATCAACCATTTGTACGGTCTTCTGCCCGAGAATTCCGCGCCACCGCGGTCAGACTCTTGCGAAGCGAGGTACTGAACAGCATGATGGGCGAGTACGCAATAGCGCCGATCCCTGCTACTACTCGTCGCTATTGCGCGCCAAGAATGGCCAGGCAAGGTGGCCCCGAGTCCAAGGAGACGACCATGTCGGAGAAGCGTCCCGAAAACAAGGAAGCCCCTCCCAAGATGGAAACCAAGCCGCAGGAGACCAGGGACACGATCCGGGCCCTGGGCGAGGCCGCGATCAAAGGCGCCCAGCAGGGCAACCGGAAGTAGTCCGACCCCGGCTGGTTCATGGGTGTGCCGTTCCGAGCCGCCGGCGGCACACCCACCACCAGGGTGAGGCGGCGACCGACGCTCAGGCCGACCACCTGAGCGCTGACGATCCTCGCCGGTTTGGCCGGAGCTGACTATGCCACGTATGCCACGGCGAGCATCTGACTATGCCACGGCGAGCATCTGGCTAGGACACAACGAGCATCTGGCTAGGCCACAACGGGCATCTGGCTAGACCACGACGGGCATGTGGCCAGGCCACGACGGGCATCTGGCTAGGCCACGACGGGCATGGCCGCGGGCGCGACCGGGGCGGGGATGGGGACCTCGAGGTACGACAGCCCGCGCAGATCGAGCCAGGCCCGATCCGGGGCGCGCACGAGCCGCAGCAGCACCGATTCGCAGCTGGCGCACCGGGCGACGATCCCGGGGGCGCGGTCGTACACGTGGGCCTCGGCCACCATCGCCTCCCGGCCACAGGTGGCGCACCGCCCCCGGGCGACGGTCAGGTCGACGGCGAAGAGTTCCCGCGTCGCGCCGGCGATGTCGTTCCCATCCACCCATTCAGGCACACCTGTCATTTCCATCCCCACTGTCACCCCGTCGGCCCGAAGCGTTCGGTCCGGATGGCGGCCGGATCATGGCCCGCCGCCACAAGCAGATCGGCCACCGTCTCGACGAACCCGGTCGGCCCGCAGACGTAGCAGGCCGGGGCGAGGGTGGCGGGCCACCCGGCCTCGGCGAGCAGCACGGCATCCAGCCGGCCCGGCGGCCGCCGCCACCCGGGCGGCGTCTGTCGCGTGTAGACGATGGTCACGTCGAGCCCGTGATCGTCGCGGGCGCGCCGGGCGAGCTCCTCGCCGAAGATGAGCGTGTCCGGATCCCGCACCGAGTAGATGAGCCGGAACGGCACCCGGCTGCCCGCCTCCTTGCGGGTGCGGATCATCGCCATCAGGGGCGCGATGCCGGAGCCGCCCGCGACCAGCAGCACGGGTTCGGGCCGCGACGGCTCCCAGACGAAATATCCGCCGACCGGCCCGCGGATCTCGAACTGGTCGCCCACCATCGCGATGTCGCACAGCCAGGGTGACACCTCGCCCCGCGGGATACGCTGCACCAGTATCTCCACTGTGGACACCGCATAGCCGGCCGAGGCCCGCGCCGCCGAGGCGAGCGAGTAGGAGCGCTGGGCCGTGTACCCGTCGGGGGCGGTCAGGCGAACGTCGACGTGCTGACCGGCGATGTGGCCCGGCCAGTCCGGCACGTCGAGCACGAGGGTGCGGGCGACCACGGACTCTTCCCGGACAGCGGCGACCGTGGCCACCCGCCAGGCGAGTGGTCGCCGCGTCGGCGTCGCCAGCTCAGTCACCCCAGTACCGCTGTTCCCGCCAGGGGTCGCCGTACATGTGGTACCCCGCGCTCTCCCAGAAACCGGGCTCGTCGGTGGCCATCAACCGCAGCCCACGGACCCACTTGGCGCTCTTCCAGAAGTACAGGTGCGGCACGAGCAGCCGGGCCGGTCCGCCGTGCTCGGGGGCCAGGGGCTCCCCCTCGTACTCGTAGGCGACCCACGCCTTCCCGTCCCGCACGTCCGCCATCGGCAGGTTCGTCGTGTAACCGCCGTACGAGTGCGCCATCACGTACCCAACGTCACTGTCTACTCCGGACAGCAGCGTGTCCAGGGAAACCCCACGCCAGTGCGTGCCCCGCTTGGACCACTTGGTCACGCAGTGGATGTCGGTGGTGATCTCCTCGCTGGGCAGCGCGAGCAGCTCCGGCCAGCTCCAGGCCTGCCGCGTCCCGTCCCCGTCGGCGACCTCGAACCGCCACTCGTCCAGGCTGATGCGCGGAGTCGGGCCGGCCGAGAGGACCGGAAAGTCGTCGGTCAGGTACTGCCCCGGGGGCAGGTCGACCTCCCGCCGCCCGCGGCCGGTGAATCCCCGCGTCACCACCGCCATGGTTCCTCCTCAGGTCCCGTCCGTCCACAGTAGTCGAATACCGGCCGCGGGGACCCGGGCGTCGGCCAAACGGTCGACACCAGTCGCGGTTGCCCGTGCCGCGAGCCCGACGCCCACGCCGGCATCCTCTCACGGAATCCCGCCGCTCACACCCGTACGGCCCCGACTCACGACCGTACGGGTGGGATCGTGGGCCACCGCGCCACCGACCGCCTCACCCGTCACGCCCTCCGGCGTCGCCAATGAATATCGATGTGAGGATCATTGCTCCCCCGCCCACGTCCCTTACCAGAATTGGGCGTTGAGGCCTGAGACCCTGCTTCGGTGAGCATGCGAGCCGAGCCCTCACACGGTGCGGTTGGTGCGCGAACCGAACGTTCGGGCAGATCAACACGGGGAGGAACGACTATGCCGGAACATCCAACACGTGGGCCGAGTCGACGCGGAATCGCGGCGGCGCTCGTCCTGCCCGCGGCGGCGGTCGCGGCCATATTCACGGCCTCCGGTGTGGCCAGCGGGACCACCGCGACGGAGCCGGTCCAGCAGCAGACGAACCTGCCGCCCCAGCTGACGCCCGGCGGTCCGGGTGGTGGCACCACGACGGGCACCAGGACGCACACCCCGACGCGGACGCCGACCCATACGGCGACCGCCACCGGCGTCGTGCCGGGTGCGCCTACGGGCACGGCCCTGACGTGCGTCAGCACCACACCGTCGCCGAGCCGGACCGGAACGGTCGCCCCGGGCGTGCCCAGCCACACCGGTACCCGAACGACCGGTCCGACCCACACCGCCACCACCCACCCGACCGGACGCGCGACCGTCGAGAACGTGCCCGGTGCGGCCCAGGCCACTGAGGCCGTGCAGATCACGATCCGGGTCGGCGAGGCGGGCGGCAAGCGGGACGTACTGGTCGACCAGAACGGGTGCGCGCTGTACCTGGACACGTCCGACACGCCCCAGCAGACCGACGTCAACCGTGACCAGGAGCGGACCTGGATTCCGATCACGGCACCGGTCCAGGTGACCGGCGAGCTCGACCAGAGCAAGGTGGGCACCTTCACCCGTCCGGACGGCGTACGGCAGGCCACCTACAACGGTCACCAGCTGTACCGCTTCGCCGGGGACCGGGCGCCCGGTGAGGCCAAGGGCCAGGGCGTCGACGGGAAGTTCTTCCTGATCGGCAAGAACGGCGAACCGGTCCGCTGACCGAGGCCGACGGCCGGGACCCTGAGCAGGATCGAAGGAGTCTGGCCGTCAGCGGCGGTCCATGAGCACCCACCGGTGGGTGACGGGGGAAACTCCGCCACCCGCCGGTGGGTTCGCCGTACGTCAGCCGGGTTCGCCATGTCAGCCGGTTCGCAATCTGTCCGCCGGGTTCGCCGTACGTCAGCCCGCCGGGTTCGCCATATGTCAGCCTGTTCTCCGTGACCCCCACGACGACGCCCCCGCCGATCCGCCCGACCGAAGACCAGCGCCCCGTGACGCTCGACTGGAGCAGTAAGGGCCTGTGGCTGCCCGACACCACCACGACCGGAACCGCGCTGGGCGCGGTCGGGTACGACCTGTTCGACGGCCCGTTCACCTGGCCGGTGATGGTGGCCCGGCTGCGGGCCATCGAGGCGAACATCGCCCAGATGGCGCGCTACTGCGCCACGCACGACGTCGACTTCGCCCCGCACGGCAAGACCACCATGTCCCCGCGGCTGTTCGCCGCCCAGCTCGCGGCCGGCGCGTGGGCGATCACGGTGGCTACGGTCAACCAGGCGCTGGCCGCCTACCGCTTCGGAGTGCCGCGCGTCCTGCTCGCCAACGAGGTTCTCGACCCTCGACCGCTGCGGTGGCTGGCTCGACAGGGTCGTGACCTGTTGTGCTATGTGGACTCCCTCGCCGGAGTGTCGGTGCTGCGCGAGGCGCTGGCCGACGGCGGAAAGGTACGGGTCCTGGTCGAGCTGGGCTACCCGGGCGGACGGGCGGGCTGCCGCACGGTGGACGAAGCCGAGCAGGTCGCCCGGGCCGCCGCCGCGGTCCCCGGCGTCGAGGTGGCGGGCGTCGCCGGGTTCGAGGGCATGCTGCCCGACGTCGCCCAGGTGGAGACCTTCCTGACCACGCTCGCCCAGGCCGCCGCGCGGATCGCCCCGGTGTGCCCCTACCCGGTGCTGTTGTCGGCCGGGGGAAGCACCTGGTTCGACGTGGTCGTCGAGGTGCTGGCGCCGGTGGCCCGGGCCCACGGCGGTCGGCTGGTGCTGCGCAGCGGCGCCGTCATCACCCACGACGACGGCACCTACGCGGCGTCCGGCCCGTTCACGCGTCGCCCCGAGGAAGGCTCGTTGACCGCGGCCCTGGAGGTGTGGGCCCAGGTGCTGTCGACCCCGGAGCCGGGCCTGGCGATCCTCGGTGCCGGCAAGCGGGACCTGCCGTACGACATCGGGCTGCCGGTGCCGCTGTCGGTCCGCGGCCTCGACGGTCGACAGCGGACCCTGGATGGCTCCACAGTGGAGCGTCTCAACGACCAGCACGCGTTCCTGCGCGACGCGCCGGTCGCCCCGGGCGAGCTCGTCCGCCTCGGGATCTCGCATCCCTGTGCCGCCTTCGACAAGTGGCGGGTGATCCCGGTGGTCGACGACGCCTACCGGGTCGTCGATGTCATCGACACCTACTTCTGACCGTGGCCGATCGATCGACGGCTGGGCCCGTCCGATCGACTGACCGGGCCCGATCGATCGACTGGCTGTGGTCAATCGATCGCCCGCTGTGGCAGAGTGTTGCGGTGCCGTTGACCCCCGCTCCGGACGACCCCCGGTCCTGGGACGAGATCCCGTTCGTGTCGCTGGTCGGCATCGTCCTCGGCCTGATCATCGTCTGGGGCGCCATCCGCTACATGTTCCGGAAGAAGTAGTCACGTGGATCAGGGATACGACCCGCGCACCGGGCAGCCCGTGGGCGAGCCGGTGCCGCACACCTCGCCGGAGGAGATCGACCGCCTCGCCACCGCCGCCGCGGCGGCCGTCCCCGCGCTCGCTCCGCTGGCGGGGCGGGCGGACCGCTTGCGGGCCGTGGCAGCGGCGCTGGAGGCCGCCCGGGAAGAGCTGGTCGCGGTCGCCGACGCGGAGACCGCCCTCGGCCCGGCCCGGCTGAACAGCGAGCTGACCCGGGCGCGCGTGCAGTTCGAGATGTTCGCGGCCGAGGTCGACGATGGATCATTTCTCGATATCGTGATCGACCGCCCCGACCCGAACGCGCTGCCGGCGCCCCGGCCCGACCTGCGCCGCATGCTCGTGCCGATCGGTCCGGTCGCCGTCTACGCGGCCAGCAACTTCCCGTTCGCCTTCTCGGTGGCCGGCGGGGACACGGCGAGCGCGCTGGCCGCCGGCTGCCCGGTCATCGTGAAGGCCCACCCGGGACATCCACAGACGTCTGTTTTGTCCGGTCGGGTGATCGCCGCGGCGTTGCGGGAGCACGGCGCCCCCGAGGGCACCTTCGCGGTCGTGTACGGCTTCGAGGCCGGACGGGATCTCGTTCGGCACCCGGCGATCCGGGCCGCCGCGTTCACCGGCTCCGTCGCCGGCGGCCGGGCGCTGTTCGATCTCGCCCAGTCCCGCCCTGACCCGATCCCGTTCTACGGGGAACTCGGCTCGCTCAACCCGACCGTCGTCACCCGCGGCGCGCTCGCCGGCCGGGCGCAGGAGATCGTGACCGGGTTTGTCGGGTCGTACCTGCTGGGCTCCGGCCAGTTCTGCACCAAGCCCGGTCTGCTCTTCCTGCCCGAGGGCCATGGTCTGGACAGTGCGCTGGCCGAGGCGGTGGCCGGGGCCGCGGTCGGGCCGCTGCTGGGCGAGCGGATCCACCAGGCGTACGTCCACGGGGTGGCCACGCTCGCCGACGAGCCGGACGTACGGTCCGTGGTCGCGCCCACCGCCCCCACCGGGGACGGCTACACGGTCGCGCCGAGCCTGTTCGCGGTGAGTGCCGCCGCGTTCATCAAGCGGCGCGGGCCGCTGCTCGAGGAGTGCTTCGGACCCACCGCGCTGATCGTCGAGTACGCCTCGGCCGACGAGCTGTTCGCCGCCCTGGACGCCGTGCCGGGCAGCCTCACCACGACGGTGCACGCCGACCCGGAGGCCGAGGCGGAGCTGGTGCGGGCGCTGCTGGACCGGGCGGCCGCGCGGTCGGGCCGCGTCGTCTGGTCCGGCTGGCCGACGGGGGTCGCGGTCACGGCCGCCCAGCACCACGGCGGGCCCTGGCCGGCCACGACCTCCGCGCTGCACACGTCGGTGGGCACCGCGGCGATGCGCCGGTTCCTCCGGCCGGTCGTCTACCAGTCGGTGCCCGACGCCCTCCTGCCGGACGCGCTACGCGACGCCAACCCGCTGGGGCTGCCCCGCCGGGTGAACGAACCTACGCCGAACTCCTGATCCCGCGGGTCGGCGTTTCGGCTATGGCGCGCGCGCCGCGGCAGCGCTATGCTTGCGGTCGCCGGAGCTCGAACGACTTCCCCCGTGGTCGCTCGAGCTCCTGCCTTTTGTGGCCCACTGGCCAACGCCGGTGGTGGAGTCACGACAGCCGCCGTACGCGTCTCGCGGCGGCCCGGTACGGTCACCAGATGTGACCATGCGCCGCCGCTACACGGTGGTCGTATTCCTGGTCCTCGCGTCGCTGGACAACGTGGCCGCCGGGTTGGTGCCACCGTTGTACAAGCCGATCGCCCGGGAGTTCGACGTCGCCGAGGCGGCCATCGCCGCCGCGACGGCGGCGGCGTTCCTGGTCACCGCGGTCGCGTCGGTCGCGTGGGGGTACTTCGGCGACCGCTCCGACCGCAAGCCGCTGCTGATGCTCGGCACCCTGATCTGGTCGACCGGCACACTGGGCTCCGGGCTGGCGCCGAACTACGGGCTGTTCCTCGCCTCCCAGGTGATCGGCGCCCTCGGGCTCGGCGCGGTCGGATCCATCGGCTTCTCGGTCGTCAGCGACCTCATCGCACCCCGCCGCCGTGGGCTGATCATGAGCCTGTGGGGGCTGTCCCAGGGAGTGGGGACGCTCGCCGGCGGCCTGCTCGGCGGCCTGCTCGGCGCGTACGAGTGGCGCCGGCCGTTCTTCGCCATCACGGCCGTCGGCGTGGCGGCCACCGTGGCGTACCTGTTCACCCAGACGATCCACCGGGGGCAGAGCGAGCCCCAGCTCGCGAGCGTCTTTGCCGCCGGTGAGGACTACGACTACCGGATCAGCCGGGCCGACCTGCCCCTCATCGCGCGGCGGCGGACCAACGTCTGGCTGGTGCTGCAGGGGATCACCGCCCAGCTCGTCTTCGGGTCCCTGGTGTTCCTGCCCCGCCTGTTCCAGGCCAAGGCCGAGCAGCTCGGCTACTCCGAGCAGGTCGCGATCCAGGTGGGCAGCCTCTACAGCACGCTCTTCGCGCTCGGCGGGGCGCTGTCCATCGTGGGCGGCCTCGTCGGCGACCGGCTGCAGCGACGCACGCCCCGCGGCCGGGCGACGGTGGCCGGGGTGGGCGTGCTCGCCGCCATCCCCTTCTACCTGGTGGTGCTCTTCGCGCCGATGCGCCTGGATTTGCACGACGGACGCGACAGCGTGGTGTGGGCGGTGCTGCGCAGCGTGGTCACCGAGCCGGTGATGGCCGCGAGCTTCCTCACCGCCGTCGTGGCGCTGGCCCTGACCTCGGCGAACGCCCCGAACTGGTTCGCCCTCATCACCGAGGTGAACCCGCCCGAGCACCGGGGCACGACCTACAGCCTCGGCAACCTGGCCAACGGCATCGGCCGCTCCGCCGGGACGTGGCTGGCCGGGCGTACGTTCGACATGTTGGCCCGCGCCCTGCCGCCCCCGATGAACTTCGTGGTCGGCATCGCCGCGTTTCAGGTGTTCTTCATCCCGACCGGCCTGATGTTCCTGGCGGCGGCCCGCACCTCCCCGCGCGACATCGAGGACGTCCGCCGCCTGCTGCGGCAGCGGGCCGAGCAGCCCCACGCCGGGGCCGGCTGACGCCTCGGCCGAGCGGGCCGGTCGGCGGTCCGACCCCATCCAGCGGAGCGAGCCCGTCAGCGGATCGGGCCCAGTCAGCGGATCGTAAACGTGTCGATCAGCTTGTAGCGCAGTCGGGTCCGCGGGGTGAACCAGGGCTCCCAGGGCGCCCCGGACGGGTTGGCCTTCCAGTGCAGGAAGCGCCAGGCGGGCAGCGGGCGACGGACCCGCGGGATACCCACCACGTACGCGGTCAGCTCGCCGGTCGGCCCGATGTGAAGCCGAACGAACGACTTATAGCCTTCGATTCGCTGCGCGGAGAAGAGTTCGTTGATGTTGCGCCGGAACAGGCTCGCCACGACGAGGTACAGCCCGACGACCACGGCGGAGAGCAGGCCGGCCACGAGACCGTACGCCACGTACCACCCCAGCCACTCCAGGTAGTAGCGGCCGTACTCCCAGATCCGCTCCGCGTCGTAGGTCAGCGCCTGGGTCGGTCGGGGCAGGGTGGGCTGCCAGACGCGCTCGACCAGGGGCACCATCACCGCTCGGACGCCGAGCACCTGCGCGGCGGCGTGGCCCAGGCCGAAGAGGATCACCCACAGCCGCCCGCGGTGCGGTGCCCCGAGCCCGGCGGCGAGGAACGTGGCCCCGGCCACCACGAGGGCCAGCAACACCACCACGGCGAAGTTCGGCGACCCGCCCGCCCGGTC
>JADGGF010000061.1 GCA_019690055.1 Micromonosporaceae bacterium | reverse complement strand
GGCCCAACCCACGACGCCGGCCCAACCCACGACGTCAGCCCAGCCCCCGGCTCCCGTCGAGCCGCCGACCCCGCCGGCGCCGGTGGCCCCGAAGCTCGCCCCGAGCACCGCTCTGCTCTTCATGGCGCCGACCATCGAGCCGATCCGGGCCGCGGAGCCGGAGGTCGAGTCCGGTCGGTCGGAGCGGCGCGGTCGCCGTGATCGCCGCGGGACTGAGCCGGTCGGCGAGGTGCCCGCGCTGGATCTCGATCTCGAGGAGCCGCCCGTCCGCGGCCGCCGTGGTCGGCGCGGCCGGGCCGCCGAGCCGACGCTCCCCGAGGTGGAGGAGCCGGCGGACCTCGGGGCCGCCGAGGCGGTCGACGTCGAGGAGACCGAGGCCGAGGGCGAAGGCGCCGAGGAGCTCGACGGGGTCGTCCGTCGCCGGCGCCGTCGTGGTCGCCGTGGGCGCGGCCGGGGGCGGGGCGTCGAGGTCGAGGAGGCCGAGGCCGGCGCCGGGGAGCCCGAGGACGAGGAGACGGCCGTCGCGGAGGAGGAGACTCCCACCCGCCGTCGTCGCCGCCGTCGTCGTGCGGGCGCCACCGCCGAGACCGAGGCCGTCGGCGAAGACGGCGTCGTGACCGTGCTGCGGGTCCGCCCCGCCCGCGACGAGGTGCAGGGCGTCAGTGGCTCCACCCGGCTGGAGGCGAAGCGCCAGCGCCGGCGGGACGGCCGCGAGCAGCGGCGTACCCGCCCGCCGATTCTGACCGAGGCGGAGTTCCTGGCCCGGCGCGAGTCCGTCGATCGGGTCATGGTGGTTCGTCAGCGCAGTGACCGGACGCAGGTCGCCGTGCTGGAGGACGGCATCCTGGTCGAGCACTACGTGGCCCGCCAGACGGCCACCACCATGGTGGGCAACGTCTACCTGGGCAAGGTGCAGAACGTGCTGCCCAGCATGGAGGCCGCCTTCGTCGACATCGGCCGCGGGCGCAACGCCGTGCTGTACGCAGGCGAGGTGAACTGGGACGCGACCGGGCTGGAGGGCCGGAACCGGTCCATTGAGCAGGCCCTCAAGTCGGGCGACTCGGTCCTCGTCCAGGTCACCAAGGACCCGGTCGGCCACAAGGGCGCCCGCCTGACCAGCCACATCGCGCTCTCCGGCCGGCACCTCGTTTACGTCCCCAACGGGCACGCCTCCGGGATCTCCCGCAAGCTCTCCGATGTCGAGCGCCGGCGGCTGCGGGACATCCTCAAGAACCTGGTGCCCGAAGGGGCCGGTGTGATCGTCCGGACCGCCGCCGAGGGGGCGACCGAGGAGGACCTGGCCCGGGACGTGAAGCGGCTGCAGGCGCAGTGGGAGGACATCCAGGCCAAGGCCGCCGCCGGTGGCGCGCCCGCTCTGCTCTCGGCCGAGCCCGACCTGGTGATCCGGGTCGTCCGGGACCTGTTCAACGAGGACTTCCGCGAGATCGTGATTCAGGGCGCCGAGGCGCACGCCCAGGTCGAGCAGTACCTGGCTCAGGTCTCGCCGGACCTCGTCTCCCGGGTGCGCCTGCACACCGGTCCGACCGACGTCTTCGCCGAGTGGCGTATCGACGAGCAGATCCTCAAGGGTCTCGACCGGCGGGTCTACCTGCCCTCGGGCGGCCACCTCGTCATCGACCGGACCGAGGCGATGACGGTGATTGACGTCAATACCGGCAAGTACACGGGGGCCGGCGGGAACCTCGAGGAGACCGTCACCCGCAACAACCTGGAGGCCGCCGAGGAGATCGTCCGGCAACTTCGGCTCCGGGACATTGGTGGAATTATAGTCATTGATTTCATCGATATGGTGCTGGAGAGCAACCGGGAGCTGGTGCTGCGCCGGCTCACCGAGTGCCTGGGTCGGGACCGGACCAAGCACCAGGTGACCGAGATCACCTCACTCGGCCTGGTTCAGATGACCCGCAAGCGGATCGGGCAGGGCCTGCTCGAGGCGTTTAGCGAGACCTGTGACCATTGCAAGGGCCGGGGCGTGATCATTCAGACCGAGCCGCTGTCCGATCGGGCGCGCTCCAGCGTGGCCGAGAAGGTCCGGGCGGTGGCGGCCTCGACCCGGCTCGCGGCCGCCGAGGCGCCGGGCCGGGTTCCGGTCGCCGGCAACGGGGCGACCCTGCCCACGGTCGGCCAGGCCGACGGTGCCGCGCCGACCGAGACGGAGACGGTCGAGACGGTGCCGACCGACGTCGATGCCTCCGACGTCGCCGCGGACGCGGAATTACTCGCAGATTCCGCTCCGGCAAGCTACGCGGAATTGCCCGAGCCGAGCCTGGCCGACATCGACACCGATGCGGTCAACGACGCCGCGGACCTGGCGTTGGACCTCGCCGACGCCGGTGAGGGTGCGGCCGAGGAGGTGGCCGAACCGCCCTCGGCTCGTCGCCGGGCCCGGCGGGAGAGCTCGCGCCGCCGTACGCGCCCCTGACCGCGCGCCGGACCCGCACCGTCGCCATCCCGCCGCCGTACGCCCACGCCGCCGGCCCGTCGCCGACCGGGTGGGCCGCGGCGCGAAGCCGCCGCCGGCGACCTCAGGCCGCCCACTGTCACCGTCCATAACAGTCGCATCTAGAGTCGGAGGAGTTTCGGTTATCCGACGCTGGACGTTGATCGGGATTGCATACGCTGCGTCGAGTCGAATCGGCGTGGAGGAGGCGGCATGCGACGGGGTGGCATGCAGAGATGGGTCGTGCGCGGCGTCGTCCTCGCTGTGGCGCTGACCTTGGCTGCGTGCCAGAGCGATTCCGTGTCCCCCGTCGGTCCGCCCGAGACGTCATCGCCATCTCCCGATGCGTCGGAGTCGGCCACCCCGACAGAGCCACCGGTCGATCCGGCGGTGGTCGTCGAGGTGTGTGGCCTGGCCCTCGCTGCGACCGAGACCACCATCACCGTCTTCACCGAGCAGACGGCGATCGCCGAGCTGGCGGTCGCCCAGGGCGACAACGCGGCCATGGTGGCCGCGGCCAAGCAGATTGACCAGCAGTTCGCGAGCCTCGCCGAGACCTTCACCAAGCTCTCGCAGCGGCCGATCGACGCGTCGTTGCGGGAGCGGCTCGTGCGCACGGCCGAGGCGCTCACCGACATGTCCTCGGAGTACTATCTCGGCAGCACGGTCGATACTCGGGTGAAGCTGGCGGAGTTCCAGGCCGGTCTGGCCGAGATCTGCGCCACCCCGGCCCCCGCCGCCTCGACGTCGGCCGGCTGACCCCGGTGGCCCCGCTGGGTTGCCGGGTCGAGTTTGGTGGCCGCGAGCCGGTGTCGTAATCTGTACGACGGTGCCCAGACAGGGCGTGGGGCGCGCGCGCCATCGCGCGGAGCCAGATCAGTCCGCAAACACCAAGCAGGGAGTGCGCGTCCGATGTACGCGATCGTCAAGACCGGCGGCAAGCAGTACCGGGTCGCCGAGGGCGAGGTCATCGAGGTGGAGAAGCTCGCTGGGGCGCCCGGCGACGAGGTGTCGCTCCCGGCGGTCCTGTTCGTCGACGGTGACCGCATCGTGGCCCACCCGGACCAGCTGGCCAGTGTCTCCGTGACCGGCGAGGTCGTGGCGCACGTCAAGGGCCCCAAGATTCGGATTCACAAGTTCAAGAGCAAGACTGGTTACCACAAGCGTCAGGGTCACCGGCAGCCGCTGACCCACGTGAAGGTGACCAGCATCTCGGCGAAGTAGGGGCAGGCGATGGCACACAAGAAGGGAGCGTCCAGCTCTCGCAACGGCCGCGACTCCACCGCGAAGCGGCTCGGGGTCAAGCGGTTCGGCGGCCAGCTGGTCAACGCCGGCGAGATCATCGTCCGCCAGCGGGGCACCAAGTTCCACCCGGGTTACCTGGTCGGGCGGGGCGGCGACGACACGCTCTTCGCCCTGGCCGCGGGTGCGGTCCAGTTCGGCACCCGGCGTGGTCGCAAGGTTGTGAACATCGTCCCGACCGAGACGTCCTGACGCCCCCCGGCGCGGTCGCCCCGACCGTGGGGTGAGGCACCATGACCAGCTACGTCGACCGGGTCGTTATCCACGCCCAGGCCGGCAATGGCGGTCATGGGTGTATGTCAATTCTTCGGGAGAAGTTCAAGCCGCTCGGCGGACCCGACGGTGGTAACGGCGGTCGTGGCGGCAGCATCCGTCTGGTCGTCGACCCAGGGGTGCACACGCTGCTGGACTTTCACTACCGCCCCCGGCTCAAGGCGGAGAACGGCAAGCCCGGGTCGGGGCACAACAAGGACGGCGCCGACGGGGCCGACCTGATCCTGCGTGTGCCCGACGGTACGGTCGTGCAGACCCTCGACGGCGAGGTGCTGGCCGACCTCGTCGGTGCGGGCACGACGTACGAGTTGGCCCGCGGCGGCCGGGGCGGGCGGGGCAACGCCGCGCTCGCCAGCCCGCGCCGGAAAGCGCCGGGCTTCGCCGAACTGGGCGAGCCCGGCGAGGTCGTCGATGCGGTGCTCGAGCTCAAAAGCGTCGCCGACGTCGGTCTCGTCGGTTTCCCGTCGGCCGGGAAGTCCTCGCTGATCGCCGCGGTCTCCGCGGCCCGACCGAAGATCGCCGACTACCCGTTCACCACGCTGGTGCCCAACCTGGGCGTGGTGCGGGCCGATTCGGGCGACTTCGTCATCGCGGACGTGCCGGGTCTCATCCCCGGAGCGGCCACCGGCAAGGGCCTGGGTCTGGAGTTTCTGCGCCACATCGAACGCTGCGCCGTGCTGGTGCACGTGGTCGACTGCGCGGCGCTGGAGACCGAGCGCGATCCTGTCTCCGATGTGGACGCCATCGAGGCGGAGCTCGCCGCGTACGGTGGGCTCGAGGACCGCCCCCGGGTCATCGTGCTGAACAAGATGGATGTCCCCGACGCACGGGAGCTGGCCGACATCGCGGAGCCGGACCTGGCCCGGCGCGGCTGGCCGATCTTCCGGGTCAGCGCCGTGACCCGGGAGGGCCTGCGGGAGCTGACCTTCGCGCTGTACCGGCTCGTCTCCGAGCACCGGGCGGCCCAGCCCGAGGCGGAGCCGACCCGGATCGTGCTGCGGCCGCAGCCGATCGACGACGTCGGGTTCCGGCTGGAGCGAGCCCCGGACGGAACCTTCGTGGTGCACGGCTCGCGCCCCGAGCGCTGGGTGCGGCAGACCAACTTCGACAACGACGAGGCCGTTGGCTACCTGGCCGACCGGCTGGCCCGGCTGGGCGTGGAGGAGGCGCTGGCCAAGGCGGGCGCCGAACCGGGCGCGCTGGTTCGGATCGCCGACTACGAGTTCGAATGGCGGCCGGCCGTCTACGCCGGGGCCGCGTACACGCCGGGGAGCCGGGGCACCGACTACCGGCTGGAGGAGGCGCCGACCCGGGCGACGGCGGCTCAGCGGCTGGCCGCCCGCAAGGCGCGCCGTCAGCCGTCCGCGGACGAGCCGGCCGAGGACGAGCCGGCCGAGGACGACACCGCCTGACCGTACGGGCGGTCCCGTCCGCGCTCGGTGGCCGGTGGTTAGCCTGCGGTAGCCTCGGCGGGCGTGAAGCTCTTCGGCTGGGGTGGGTCGCCGCGGGATCGGTTCGCGCGGCAGGTGCTGCGAACCGTGCAGGCCAGCGGCCTGGTGGCGTCGGCCCGCTACGACGAGGCCGACTTCTCGATCGAGTTCCAGTTGATCGGCGAATCCAACCGGGGCCGCATCTACCTGGAGAACACGTTCCGCGAGACCGAGCAGGCGTCGATCCAGGAACGTTCCATGCGAATTCGTCGCCTGGTCGATACGGTCCTCGGCTCCACTGGCCTGCAACCGTGGGTTCCGGCCCGCGGCAAACTGCGGCCGGTGCTGCGAGCCGCGACGTTCGGCCTGGGCATCGCCAACGGCTCGGTGGGGTACCTGAGCCGGCCCGCCCTGCCGTTCCTCGTCGAAGCGGTGGTCGTGGACGAGCCGACCTCGATGGCGTACGTCAATCAGCGCCAACTGGCCGAGTGGGGCGTCACGGCGGACGAGGTGTTCGCCACGGCCCGGGCCAACCTGGCCGCCCAGGTGCCCCGCGCCGACGAGCCGCCCGCCACCGGACCGGCGATGCTCCGGTTCGTCGAGACCGGCGACGCCTACGTGACGTCCATGCTGCTCGTCGATGGTTTCCTGGCCGGGCTCGCGCCGCGCGTCGGTGGCCGGCCGGTCGCGTTCGTGCCGGACCGGGACACCCTCATCGTCGTCGGCGAGCACCCCGGCCTGCTGGCCACGGTCTACGGCATGGTCGAGGAACAGTATCGCCAGGCACCGCGGTCGGTCTCCCCGGTGGGGTACACAGTGGACGATCGTGGTGCGGTCGTGCCGTACACCGCCCCCGCCGGCACGGAGCTCGACCGCGTGGTGCACCGCGCCGAGGTGCTGCTGGCGGCGACCGAGTACGCCGCCCAGAAGACGGCACTCGATGCCGACCATGAGCGACAAGGGATCGACGACGTGTTCGTCGGCTCGCTGCTCGTGGCCGAGCGTCCAGACTCCTCGACCGTCTCGATCACCGTCTGGGCCGGGGACGGCGACGTGCTGCTGCCCCAGGCGGATGTCGTCGCCTTTCCGCCGGCCGACCTGGACGGCAGCCCGCCGTTGACCGTGCCGTTCGACGTGGTGGCGCGGGAGGCGTCGCTCGTGCCCGAGCCGGACTACAACCCGCCGCGCTATCGCGTGACCCGCTGGCCCGACGAGACCGTCATGGCCCGCCTGGTCGCCCACGCCGTCGAGATCTAGCGTTCCCCGCCGCCCTGGCCGCGATCGTGACCCGCCAGCACACGTGACGGGACGAGCACCTGGTCAGCCACGATCGCGGCGGTCGGTGGCGGGCCTAGTGCAGGCCGATGGCGTGCTTGGCCCGGGCGACCGTACGGCTGGCCCGGTCGCGGACCCGCTCGGCTCCGCGGCGCCGGACGGCATCGAGGTAGCCGCGGTCGTTGATGAACTCCGAATAGCGGCGCTGAATTGGGGTCAGAGTGTCCACAATGGCCTCGGCCAGGGCCTCCTTAAGCTGAACGTAGGACGAGAACCGCGCCGCCGTGACCGTGGGATCGTCGCGCTCACAGGCGGCCAAGATCTCGATCAGATTCGATATGGCGGGCCGGCGGTCCCGGTCGTACACGACCTCGCCGTGCCCGTCGGTGACCGCGCGGGCGACCTTGCGGCGCACCAGTTCCGGCTTGTCCAACAGGTAGATCCGACCGGAGTCCGAGAGCGACGACTTCCCCATCTTCCCGGTCGGATCGGCCAGGTCCATCACCCGCGCACCAGTCGGCGGGTACACGACGCGGGGCACCGTGAAGGTGTGGCCGTAGCGGGTGTTGAACCGGTTCGCCACGTCCCGGGCCAGCTCCACATGCTGGGCCTGGTCCTCGCCGACCGGCACCTCGGTCGCGTCGTGCAGCAGGATGTCGGCGGCCATGAGCACGGGATAGGTGAGCAGCGACAGGCGCACCCGCTCAGCCTGCGCCGCCTTCTGCTTGAACTGAATCATCCGGGCCGCCTCGCCGTACCCGGTCGCGCACTCGAGGAGGTAGTGCAGCTCCGCGTGCTCAGGAACGTCAGACTGTACATAGATAGATTCCTCATCGAAACCGCAGGCCAGCAGCGTGGCGAGCATCTCGGCGGTGAGGGAACGCAATCGCTGCGGATCGTGCTCGATCGTCAAGGCATGCAGGTCCGCGACCATGATGACGGACTCCGCGTCGGCCGCGGACGCAACGGCGTCGAGCATGGGCTGGATCGCCCCAAGGTAGTTGCCCAGGTGCAACCGGCCGGTGGGCTTGAACCCGGACAGGCGCCGCCGGACGGCTTCCGATTCGGTCGTGGTCGCGTCAGAGGAGAGTGTGAGGGTCACGGTGGTGGCTCCTTTCGAACCCGGACCGCCACCACGCCGACGACCGTCGGCACCAATGCAAACGGCCGCCCGGTGGGCGGCCGCATGGTCTGGATGCGCGAACTGAGGTGGCCGCCCCTAGGGGCGCCACCAGCCGAACCGGCTCGTCCGCATGGGCCCGAGGATACCGTGTCGTGGCCCACGGATGCCAGGACCCGGCCTGAGCACCCCAACTGGACACGTACGCTCGGCTTATGCCCAGCGGCATACCAGCGTCGTCCGACCGTACGGCCGCCCCGGCCCGAGCCCCCCGGGCGCGCACGGCCGCGTCCGGCCGTACCGTCAGTCCACGCCGGCGTACGGCCCGGCGGATCGGCGTCATGGGGGGCACCTTCGACCCGATCCACAACGGACACCTCGTCGCCGCCAGCGAGGTGGCGAGTCGGTTCCTGCTCGACGAGGTCGTCTTCGTCCCGACGGGGCAGCCGTGGCAGAAGACCGACCCCGACGGTCCCGACGCCCGGGGCTACACGGTCAGCCCGGCCGAGGACCGCTACCTGATGACGGTCATCGCGACCGCCTCCAACCCCCAGTTCCACGTCAGCCGGGTCGACATCGACCGCGGTGGACCCACCTACACCGTCGACACGCTGCGGGACCTGCGGGCGATCTACGGGCCGAAGGTGGACATGTACTTCATCACCGGCGCAGACGCGCTCAACAAGATCCTCTCGTGGAAGGATGCCGAGACGATCTTCGAACTGGCCCACCTCATCGGGGTGACGCGGCCCGGGTTTGTGCTCTCCGACGCTCACCTGCCGGCGGACACGGTGAGCCTCGTCCAGGTGCCGGCCATGGCGATCTCCTCGACCGACTGCCGCCGCCGGGTCGTCGAGGGTCAGCCGATCCGGTACCTGGTCCCGGACGGGGTGGTGGAGTACATCGCCAAGCGCAACCTGTATCGGTGAGGAGTTACCGGGAATCTGGGAGATTCACGGGGGCCGCGGGTCGCCCGGGTGTGAGACGCTAGCCCGAAGTGGTCCGTGCAGCGAAGGGAGACCCGTGTCGGCATCGCAGCGTGCCCTGGAGTTGGCGCAAGCGGCCGCCCAGGCGGCGGCCGACAAGAAGGCCGAGAACATCGTGATTCTCGATGTGGCCGATCAGCTCGTGATCACCGATGCCTTCGTGCTCGCCTCGGCTCCGAACGAGCGGCAGGTTCTGGCGATCGTGGATGCCATCGAGGAGGCGTTGCTGGGGCTGCCGGAGAAGGCGAAGCCGGTACGCCGCGAGGGTGAGCGGACCGGGCGCTGGGTGCTGCTGGACTACGTCGACATGGTCGCCCATGTGCAGCACACCGAGGAGCGTGAGTTCTACGCGCTCGACCGGCTGTGGAAGGACTGCCCCCGGGTGCCGTTCGTGGACCGGGCCCTCGCGTCAGAGGATGTCACGTCCGGCGGCGCGTGACCCCGGCGTTCCGGAGTCGGCTAGCGTGCGGGGGGTGAACGCCCACGATTCCTCCGGGTCACGCTCGTCCATCGGATCGCGCTCGTCCTCGGGGTCCCGCCCGTCGTCGGGCCCGGGCACCGTCCAGGTGGTGACCGACTCGACCGCCGTCCTGCCCGCCGAGATGGCCGCCGCGGCGGCGTTGCGCATCGTGCCCCTGACCGTGAGCATCTCGGGCGAAGACGGGCTGGAGGGCATCGAGGTCACGCCGGACGATGTGGCCCGCGCGCTGGCGGAGCGGCGCCACCACGTGACCACCTCGCGTCCCGCTCCGGCCGAGTTCGCCGCCGTCTACGGGGAGCTGCTCGACGGCGGAGCGAGCGGGGTCGTCTCGGTGCACCTGTCGGCGAAGCTGTCCGGCACGTACGAGGCGGCGTTGCTGGCCGCGGAGGAGTTCGGCGGCCGGGTCCGGGTGGTGGACTCGATGGCGGCCGGGAGCGCGGTCGGGTTCGTGGCCCGAGCCGCCGCCGCAGCCGCCGCGGACGGGGCCGACGTCGAGCGGACGCGGGAGGTCGCGCTCGCCGCGGCTGGTCGGGTCGAGACGCTCTTCTATGTGGACACGCTGGAGTACCTGCGCCGGGGCGGGCGGATCAGCGCGGCGAGCGCTCTGCTCGGCACCGCGCTCGCGGTCAAGCCGATCCTGCACGTGCTGCGGGGCGAGGTCGTGCTCAAGGAGAAGGTCCGGACCGCCGCCCGCGGTCTGGCCCGGCTCGTCGAGCTCGCGGTTGAGGCGGCGGGAGAGTCCGATGTGGACATCGCGGTGCAGCACCTGGCCGCGGCAGACCGGGCACAGGCGCTGCGCGACCAGTTGGTGGAGCGGCTCGGCGCCCGGGTGAAGGACGCCTTTGTGGCCGACGTGGGGGCGGTCATCGGCGCCCACACCGGGCCGGGCGTCATCGGCGTGACCGTGCACCGACGACCCTGACCTGCGGTTTTGCCCGCCATCCAGGCGATGTCGGGCGATGCGTGGTAAGGGGCGGGTTATCCACAATCCACAGGCCGAAAAGTCCTACTGGCCCGCGGCCTGACCGGTGCCTAGCGTCCCCGGCGTGCCCAACCATCGAGAGGTCACCTCGCCCCTGGCCACGCTGCTGCGCTTCGAGCTCGGCGCGACCGCCGTGCGGGCGCTGGCCGTCGTGGCGGTCCTGGTCGCGCTCGGGGCCGGCGTCGTCGCCTGGCGTTCCCGACCGACGGTCGACCCGGTGGCGCCGCCGACCGCCGGGGCGGTGTCCGCGACGCCCGACGTCATCGTGGTGGCGGTCATGGGCCGGGTCCAGCGCCCGGGACTGGTCGAGATCCCGGCCGGGTCCCGCGTGGCCGACGCCATCGCGGCGGCCGGCGGGCCGCTGCCGGAGACCGACCTCTCCACGCTCAACCTCGCCCGCAAGCTGGTCGACGGGGAGATGATCACGGTCGGCGTCCCCGAACCTTCGAGTGGGGCGGCGGCCGGCGGGCGGGTGAACCTGAACACCGCGACCGCGGCCGAGCTGGAGGCGTTGCCGGGCGTGGGGCCCGTGCTCGCGCAGCGGATCATCGCCTACCGCGAGGAGCACGGCGGCTTTCGGTCCGTGGACGAGCTCCGCGAGGTGTCGGGCATTGGCGACGCGACGTTCGCCGAGCTCGAGCCACGGGTGACGGTTTGACCGGCGCCGGCCCGGGCCCCCACGATTCCCCCGTTGTCAGCGGCCCGGCCGGTGCCGCCCCCGGCACCGCGCAGCGTTCGCGGCTGGCTGCCCGCCCGCTCGGCTGGTCCGACCGGCGGCTGTTCGGGTTCGCTGCCGGCGTCTGGGCGGCCAGCCTGATCGGTCTGCGCGTCGCGCCCACGGTGGCGTGGGTCGGCGCGCTGTCCGCCGCGGCCGGAGCGCTCGTCGCGGTGGCCGGCCACCACGTCCGGCGCCAGCGCCCGGCGCAGCCCGGGTCCGGAGACTCGGCCCACCACCGACGCGGGTACCAGGCCCGCCACCGGCGCTCTGTGGCGGTGTGGGCGGTCGCGGCGGCGCTGCTGGGCCTGGTGTGTGGCTTCGTCGCCACCGCGGCCCGGACCGTCGCGCGGGACGCGCCGGTGCTGCGGGCGGTGGTCGGGCAGCACCCGTCCGTGGCGGCGGCGCTGGTCATCGATGGGGATCCCCGTCCGCTGCGCTGGTCGGAGACGGTGCTCCTCCCGGCCCGGATGACCGAGGTCGTCACCGCGGACGGGACCCGGCTGGGCCTCGACGTACGCGTGCTCGTCTTCGCCCGCGACCCCGCCTGGCGGGGCCTCCTGCCAGGCCAGCGGGTCGCCGCCCACGGGCGTCTCGGACCGCCGCGCGGCGGCGACCTGACGGCGGCGGTCCTCTCCGCCACCGGCCCGCCCGTGCCGCTGGCCGCGGCCCCGTGGGTGCAGCGCGCTGCGGGCGGACTGCGCGCCGGGCTGCACGAGGCCACCGCGCCGCTCCCGGCCCATCCAGGCTCCCTCGTGCCCGCCCTCGCCATCGGCGACACCAGCGGCCTGGATCCCGGGCTGGAGGAGGAGTTCCGGGCGACCGGACTCACCCACCTCATGGCGGTCAGCGGGGCAAATATCACGATCGTTGTCGGCTTCGTGCTGCTGGTGGCGCGGTGGCTGCGGGCCGGGCCGTGGCTGGCCGTCGCCGTGGCCGGGCTGGCCCTGGTTGGGTTCGTGATCCTGGTCCGCCCGTCCCCGAGCGTGCTCCGGGCGGCTGCCATGGGGGCGGTCGGCCTGCTCGCGCTGCTGGTCGGGCGCTCGCGGGTCACCACATCGGCGTTGGCCACCGCCGTGATCGTGTCGCTCCTGCTCGACCCCGCTCTGGCGGTGAGCCCGGGCTTCCTGCTGTCGGTGCTCGCCACCGGCGCGCTGGTGCTGCTGGCGCCGCGCTGGCGGGACCGGCTCCGCGCGGCCGGTGTGCCGCCCGGCCTCGCCGAGGCCCTGGCTGTGCCCGCGGCCGCGCAGGTGGTCTGTGCGCCGGTGGTCGCCGGGCTGGCCGGGCAGGTGAGCCTGGTCGCGCTGCCGGCCAACCTGCTCGCGGCGCCGGCCGTCGCCCCGGTGACTGTCCTCGGGGTGGCCGCCGCGGCCGTCTCGCCGGTCTCGCTCGACTTGGCGGGTGCGCTCGCCTGGGTGGCGTCGTGGCCGGCCCGGTGGCTCGTCCTGGTGGCGTCGGTCGGGGCGGCGGTGCCGGCGGCCGTGCTCGAGTGGACCAGCGGCTGGCCCGGCACTCTGTCACTCGCCGCGATCGTCGCCGGGGTGTGGCTGTCCTGGCGCCACCCCGGCCTGCGGCGCTCGGTGCTCGTCCTCGTGCTCGCCGTGGTCGTCGGCACCCTGCCCGTCCGTTGGTTCGCCGGCGGCTGGCCCCCGGCCGGGACGGTGCTGGTCGCCTGCGACGTGGGTCAGGGCGACGCGATCGTGCTGGTCGACGGGGACGGGAGCGCGGTGGTGGTGGACACCGGTCCCGACCCGGCCGCCGTGGACGCCTGTCTGCGTCGCCTGCGGGTCGTGACGATCGACGCGGTCGTCATCACCCACTTCCATGCCGATCACATCGGCGGACTTCGGGGTGTGCTGCGCGGGCGGGCGGTGGGCGGCGTGGTGGTGCCGACCTTCGATGAACCGGAGGACGGTCGGGCCGAGGTGCAGACGGTCGCGGCTGCGGCGGGCGTGCCCGTGCACGAGGTCGGTCCCGGGTGGACGTTCCCCGCCGGCGACGTGCACCTGCAGGTCCTCGGCCCGACCCGCCGGCTGACCGGGACCCGCAGCGATCCGAACAACAACAGTCTCGTGCTGCTCGCCCACGTGCGCGGGATCTCCATCCTGCTGCTCGGGGACGCGGAGGTGGAGCAGCAGAAGGTCATGCTGCGCGACCTCGGCGAGTCGCCGCTGCGGGTCGACATCCTGAAGGTCGCCCACCACGGATCGTCCTATCAGGACAGAGCCCTGCTCGACGCCACCCGCGCCCGGATCGCTCTGGTCAGCGTCGGCGCGGACAACCCGTACGGTCACCCCCACCCCGCTCTGCTGCGCTACCTGGCCGACTCCGGCATGCGCGTCCTGCGCACCGACGAGTCGGGCGACGTGGCCGTCGTGGCGAACCTCGACGGTCTCGGTGTGGCCACCATCCGGGCCGGGGCTCGAGCGAGTCAGACCGGGGACGGTGCGGGCCGGCGGCTGGCCGGTGCCGGCGCGCCCGCCGCACCCGGGCGCGTCCGGCTCACCGCCGCCTGGTACTAGGAATGGAAATGTTTACTGAGGGCGCCGGTCTGGAACTGGTAGTGGGAGTCGGTGGCGCCGTAGAGGACGTCGGGCGTCCGCGCCATTCGCTCGAA
>JADGGF010000717.1 GCA_019690055.1 Micromonosporaceae bacterium | reverse complement strand
GTCCGCCGCCAGCTTGGCGTGGGCGCCCAGGTCGTCCACAGCGGACTCTGTCGTGGCGAGCACCTCGATCCCGAACCGCTCGAACAACGCCCGCGGCCGGTAAGCCGGCTCGGCCAGACGCTCGGCCAGACGGTCGTAGACCGCGTCGGCGGTGTCGGGCCGTAGCGGCGTGTCGATCTCGAAGATCTCCCGCAGGGTCAGCTCCAGCCACAACCGGGAGGGTGTGCCGCGCAGCAGGGGCCAGTGCTCGACGAACGTACGCCAGATGGTGCGGCCGTCGGTCTCCACCGCGGCGCCGTCGACTCGGCGGACCCCGAGCCGGTGCAGCGGCACGCCCTGGCTGTAGAGCAGCCGGTTGATGTAGTGATCAGGAACGATCAGCAGCTGGGCGGGATCGGGGAACGCGCGGTCGTCGGCGAGCAGCCACGGATCCACGTGCCCGTGCGGGGAGATGATCGGCAGGTTCGCGGCCTGGCGGTACAGGGTGTGGGCGACCTCCCGCTGCCGCGGCTCAGCGGGAAAGAGCAGGTAGGGGTCGGTCACGAGACTCCTCAGGCGCGGGCGTACTGCCGGTGTCGCGGGTCCGACTCACCAGCGTCGGCATCTGGTCGAACCCAGCGTCGAAGGGGCCCGCACGGTACGGTGGGTGCGGTCCCGCAAACGATCGCAGTGATCCTATCGTTACGGACGAGCCCGCTCAAGGTTCCGCGCCGGCGGGACCGTGGCCGAGAAAGCGTTTCCTTTCTGGGAATCACAAAAATCATCCCGACGGGGTGTTGACAGAAGCACAAACGTTTGCATTAAAGTCTGCACAACCCTGCCGCAGCCCCGCGTGGCCGTCCCCCGACCCGCGCACCGGTGGCGGTAGAGTGCGCACAGCTTCCACTACTCGAAGGGAGCGAGCCGTGCCCGCAACCATCCGGGACGTCGCCCGGGCGTGCGGGGTCCATGTCTCCACCGTATCGAGAACATTTTCCGCGCCGAATTTGGTCAACCCGGAGACCCGCAGCCGGGTGCTCGCTGTCGCCGAGCAACTCGGGTACCGGCCCAACAAGGCGGCGCGGGCGCTGATCACCGGCCGCACCACGAACCTCGGACTCATCGTCGCCGACATCACCAACCCCTACTTCCCGCCCATGATCAAGGCGGCGCAGAGCCAGGCACGCCTGCACGACCACCACGTCTTCGTCGCCGACACCGACGAGAACCCCGCGGTCGAGGAGGAGCTGGTCCGTACGCTCGCCGCGCAGGTCGACGGCATCCTCCTGTGCAGCCCCCGGATGGTCACCCGGTCGCTGTCGGCGCTGGCCCAGGAGGTACCCATCGTCGTGGTGAACCGGTCCGTCGACGGCATTCCCGCGGTGTTGATGGACCTCGCCAGCGGTGCCCGCAACGCCATCGACCACCTCGCGGACCTGGGCCACCAGCACGTGGCGTACGTCGGCGGTCCGGCCGTGTCCTGGACCAACCGGGAGTTGCGGCGCGCGGCGGTGGCGGCGGCGAAGGCCCGGGGCATCCGGCTGCACCTGCTCGGCCCGTTCCCGCCCAACCATGCCGGCGGGGTGGCGGCGGCCAGCGCCGTGCGGGAGACCCCGGCGACCGGGGTGCTCGCCTTCAACGACATCGTGGCGATCGGCCTGTTGGAGTCGTTGCGCGAGGCCGGCGTGTCGGTTCCCGGACAGATCAGCTTGATTGGCGTCGATGACATTCCGCAGGCCGAGATCGTCCGACTCACCACGATCGCCACGCCCACCGACACTGCGGGGCGCGCCGCCGTGGACATGCTGCTGGCTCGCGCGGCCGCCGGGCGTCGCGGCGGCACCCCGGCCGACCAGGCGGCCATCGCCGACCAGTGGCTGCCCACCACCCTGGTTGTCCGCGAGTCGACCGGCCCGGCCCCGTCGACGAAGCGGGTGCCCACCGCCCGCACCGGCTCCTGACC
>JADGGF010000060.1 GCA_019690055.1 Micromonosporaceae bacterium | reverse complement strand
CCTGACCACCCACCCCAATCACAGCCCTCCCACGCAACCGCCCGGGTCCCCCACAGGGACCCGGGCGGACGTCGTCTGGGCCGGCACCGGCGCATCATCGGGGTGGATTCGGCGCACCAGCGGAATCCCTGTTCCTGCCCCACTGCTCGTCGAACTCCGCAGCCGGGACTGGATGGCCGAAGTGCCAGCCCTGACCGATGACGCCGGGGAGCCGGGCGAGGGCACTTGCGGTGGCCGCGTCTTCGACGCCCTCGGCGACCACCGACATGCCCAGGGCGGTCGCCAGATCGTGCACGCTGCGCACAATCGCCGCCTTGGTCTCGTTGCCCACCAGGCCATGGACGTACGACTTGTCAATCTTTACCTCGGCCAACGGGAGTATCCGCAACTGCTGTATCGAGGCGTACCCGGTGCCGAAGTCGTCCAGCGACAGCGCCACACCAATCTTCTGAATCTCCTCCGCTGCCCGCGACACCCGTGCGCTGTCGACCACGAGCAGGCGTTCGGTGACCTCGATGGCCAGGCAGCTGGGCGGAAGGCCGTAGCGGCGCAGCGTATCGGAGATCAACGCCGGCAAGTCGGGATTATGGAGGTCCTGCATGCTCACGTTGACCGCCACCCGCAGCGGCCGCCCCCGCTCGTGCCACGCGCGCGCCTGGGCGGCGGCGCGATCGAGCATGTGCCGGGTCAACAGGGGCATCACCTCGCTCGCCTCGACCGCGTCGAGCAGTTCGGTCGGCGCGACCGGTCCCCAGTCGGGGTGGGTCCACCGCACCAGGGCCTCCGCCCCGACGAGCCGCCGCGTGCCCACCTCCACCTGCGGCTGGTAGACCACGGTGATCTCGGCGTAACGTCCAGGGTCCAGCAACGCCATTCGCAGCTCGGCCAGGATCGCGATCCGGCGGTCGGCCACGTCCTGCGACTGCTTGACGTAGACGCCCGCCAGCTGGTGGGCGCGGCGCGCCTCGCCGGCCGCGAGCTGCGCCCGGAAGGCCAGGATGTCGAACTCGCGGCCGTGCTCGGGGGAGAGGGCCACACCGGCGACCGGGTCGATGGCGAACGGGATGTCGTCGACGACGATGACCGGCTGGAGCGTCCGCGCAACGTCGGTCGCCGACGCCAGTGCGTCGACCTCGGTGAGCCCCGGCACCAGCACGACGAACCCGCCGCTGGTGAGCCGTCCCACGCGATCCGCGCCGAAGGTGTCCACGAGCCGATCCGCCGCCGCGCGGATCACCTTCTCATGGGTATCCCAACCCAGGCTGCGCCCAATGGCCAACGTTGCATCGACGTTCACGAACACGACCCCGATGGGTCGGGGGTCGCGCGGCCGCAGCGGATCGTAGAGAGCGAGCCCTTCCAGCCGGGCTTGCAGCCCTTGATGGTTGAGCAGCCCGGTCACCGGCTCCCGACGCGAGATCTCCTCACCACGGAGGGTATCCCGCGTGCGTTCGTTCCAGATGAGCATCGGCAGCGCGGCCAGCACGTCCCACCAGCCAGTGAAGACGGTCAGCAGCGGGGCAACCAGCAGCACCTGGGCCAGGCTGCGCAACAGCTCCGCTCGGACCCGTACCGCCGCCCCGCGGATACCGCCGCGCAAGACGGCGGCCCCGACGAGCAGCACCAGGCCATAGCTGACCGTGAACCACGCCCCGGCCAGGGCCAGAAACGGCAGGAGATCCTCGTTGGTCAGGCCGATGCCTCGGCTGGTGATGGGAACCGAGGTCACGAGCCGCTCGGCCAACTCGGCCGCGGCGAGGGAACAGACGAGGCGGGAGACCAGAAAGACGCCGCCCAACCACCCCTGGCGTTGTCCCCACGCGCTGATGACGGCCGCCGCGGCCTGCACCACGTAGCCGGGCGCGGTGCCCCAGACCAACAGAATCGCTATCGCTAAACCTGGCGTTGCCGTTGGCCGGATCCACACCTCCCGCCGGCGGCCGATGCCGAACAGCGGCACGTCGACGACGAGCGCCAACGCGGCCGTGATCCAGAACTCGGTCGGCGCGGTCGCCACGAACCGGACGAACGGCGGCAACGCCGGCACCAGCAGCGCGGCGGCGACCACAGCCGCAGCGGCGACCACCGACGAACCGAGCAGCAGCCGGCCCCGAGCCCACAGCACGCTCCACGATATGGACGGACACCGGCCGCGCCTCGCCGGTCGGCTCCCGGTTCACCCTCCGGGCCTACCGGCCTGCCGGCCGCGGGCGTACGCCGCCCAGGAGGCGAGCAGGGTGTCGCAGCCGCGCCGGTAGAGATCGGCGTCCGTCGTCACAGGTCCATCTCCAGCCATACCATGTCGCGCATCGGGATTCCGTGTTCCTCGAGCCCGTCGGGATAGCCGCGTTCGGCCGTGAAGTAATCGCGCTCGATCCGGCTCAGCCGGAAGCCAACCTTCTGGTAGAAGGCGAGGGCGCCGATGCTGCTGTTCGCCGTACCCACGACGACGCGGTGGACACCCCGCTGGCGCAGATCCGCGAGGACAGCGGCGACCATCTGCTGGCCGACGCCCTGGTTATGCCGGCTCGGGTCGACCGCGACCGCCTTGAGTTCAACGGATCCGTCGGGTTCGAGGATCGCGAGGACGATGCCCAGGGGCGCGCCGGCCTCGTCGTCGAGGACGTAAAAGGTCGCCCTTCTGGTAGTAGCCGCGAATCTGTTCCTCGGAGTCGTCGGCCAGGCGCAGCAGCGGCAGGTACGTGTCGCGATCGGGTCCCGCGGGCACGACGCGTACGGTCATCGAATCTCCTTGAGCTGCCCGACCCGGACGGGAAGGCACGTGCGCCGCATCAGCGCCGTCGGCGTCGTACGACCTTCTCGGCTGGGTGGACATTCGGACACCGTACGAGCCGGTCATCATTCGGGCGAGTGCTTTCCGGCCCGGACGGCATTGAGCCGACCCGCGAGCAGAAGCACCGCCAATCACCCGACGGTCAGCGGCCACCTCACGCACCTCTACCATGCGGGCTGAGGCCCAGGCACGAAGAACGGGAGTGACAGCCTCTTGACCACGCCATCCGGCCCGGTCACCTGGGTGGTCGTCAGCGCCGCTCCGCCCGCCGTACGTATCCACGAGCTGCTCGCGCAGCTGCGCACCGACCCCCGGCTCGTGGTGGTCGCCACGACCCCCACGGCCGCCTCCTGGATCGACGAGGCTCAGGTACGCCCGTTCACCGCCTGGCCGGTCCGGTCCACGCCACGCTCGCATGACGAGCCCAAGATCCACCCGGAGCCGAACCTCGTCGTCGCGGCCCCGCTGACCTTCAACACCATCAACAAATGGGCCGCCGGCATCAACGACAACCCGGCCCTGAACGTGCTGAACGAGGCCCTGGGCGCCCGGATACCCATCATCGCCGCCCCGGTCACGAACGCCGCCCTCGCCGCCCATCCCGCCTTCGCCCGCAGCCTGGACATCCTGGCCTCGGCCGGCGTCCGGCTGACCACCACGAACGCCATCGTCTCGGCAAGCCCCACCGACCCCTACAACTGGCAGCCCGTGCTCGACCTCATCAGAGAAGGCACACACACGGCGTACATAGATAAATGTGCGCATCCCTCGAGGCAACATCTGGCGCGCACCAGGCGTAGTGGTCACAGAAGTGAGCACAAGAACAGCAAACGCCCCCTCAGATGATCCTCTGAGAGGGCGTCTGTCTTCGTAGCGGGGCCAGGATTTGAACCTGGGACCTCTGGGTTATGAGCCCAGCGAGCTACCGAGCTGCTCCACCCCGCGTCGGTTGCCTCGACAAACCTAGCCCAACCCGGCCGCCCGGTGCAAATCAATCCAGATCAACGTCCCCCGACCTAGCGACCCCGACCACGATGACGGGACGCAAGGCGGCTGCCGCTCAGCAGAGGCGACATGCCAGGACAGAACCGCAAGCCACGCTAAGACCGTTTCGCACCAATCATCCGGTTTCATCTGGCACGCCAACCCCCGCGGACGCCGCGTCCTCGAGATCTTGGAGCTTCTTACCCCCTATAGGGGGTACTTCTTTCCAAGATCCGGGGTGCGCGGGGAGCCGCGCGGCGTACGGCCGGCGAAGGCGTACGGCCTCCGAAAGGCGTACGGGCGGCGTGGCCGCGCCGTGCGCGCCGCGCCGCCCGTACCCAGGGCACAGGCACCAGCCGGCTACCCCGTCGGGGACGGGGTGGTCACCGGCGTGTTGCCGCTGCGGGCCGCTTCCTGCGCGGCCTTGACCGCGTCCATGGCCGCCTGCAGCTCGGCCAGCGCCGCGCCGTAGGCCGCGAAGTCACCCGACCGCTGCGCCTCCTCGACGCGCCTGATGGCCGCGTCCAGCCGGTCGAGCGCCGCTTGGAGCTCGGGGGTCATCACGACCTCGCCGACCGACGGCGGCGGCGTGGTCGAGGGGCTCGTTGTCGGCGTGCCGGGCGGGGGTTGCTCGGGCGGTGTCGACGGAGGTGTCTCCGGGCTCGGGGCCTCGGCCACCAGCTTGTTGATCGCCTCGGTGAGCGTGGGCGCGAACGAGACGTAGTTGCCGTAGCTCACCAGCACGAGCCGCATCAGGGGGATCTGGGTCGAGATGCTGCTCTTGAGGTACACCGGCTGGACGTAGAGCAGGCCACCTCCGTACGGCAGCGACAGCAGGTTGCCGTAGATGAAGTCGGCCGTGCCCTGACCGGAGAGGTACGTGATCTGCCGGATCACGTCGTTGTTGGTGATCATCTGTTGCTGGGCCTGCCCGGGGCCGGGGATGCGGCCATCACGGGGCAACTCCAGCATCTCCAGCTTGAGGCCGTCCGGAGTGATCACACCGGTGAGCAGGGCGGCCAGGTTCTGCCGATCCCTCGGGGTCATGGCCGCGGTGAGCTGGAACCGCGGCTCCGTCACGCCGGGGAACTGGGTGAGCAGGTAGTACGGCGGCTGCTTGGCCGCGACCGCGACCCCCGCGTCCGTGCTCGAGGCCGGGTCGTTCGGCACCTGCCAGAAGTCCTGGCCGTTGTTGAACTCCACCGGGTTGCCGACGTGGAACTTCGCCAGCAGGTCCCGCTGCACCTTGAACAGGTCCTCGGGGTAGCGGAAGTGCGCCGCGAGCTCCGGCGGAATGGCGCTGTGCGGCTTGATGATGTTCCCGCCGAACGCCTGGTTCCACGCCCGCAGCACCGGGTCTGACTCGTCGAACGCGTACAGCGTCACGGTGCCGTCGTACGCGTCGACGGTCGCCTTCACCGAGTTACGCATGTAGTTGACGTTCTGCCGGGCCTGCAGGATGGTCCCCCGGTCCGACAGCGCGTCGGAGGTCGCCTGCCGCAGGTCGACCACCTGCGAGTACGGGTAGTTCACCGAGGTCGTGTACGCGTCGAGGATCCAGACCACCCGGCCGTCGATGACCGCCGGGTACGGGTCGCCGTCCAGCGTCAGGAACGGAGCAACCCGCTCCACGCGCTCCCGCGGGTTGCGGTTGTAGAGGATCTTCGAATTCTCGTTGAACCCGTCGAAGAGCAGGAAGTTGGCGTCCCAGAAGTGCAGGCCGTACAGCATCCGGCGGAACATCGAGTTGATCGGCACCCCGCCGGTGCCGGTGTACGTGTAGTTCTCCTGGCTGTCGCCCTGCGGCCGGTCGAACTCGGCATCCGCCGTGGCGCCGTCGGGCTTGCCGACGATGACGAAGTCGTCGTTGCCGAACAGCTCCCCGTAGTAGATGCGTGGCTGGGTGACCACGATCGAATCCGTCGGGGCGACACAACGGCTGCCCTGCCCGCCCTGGCTCTGCACGAGGATTCCCGAGACGAAGAACGGCTCGCCGTCGCAGGTGGTGTTCGCCGGCGCCGCCACAAAGCCGTACCCGTGGGTGAAGACCGTGTGCCGGTTCTGCCAGTTGGTCTGCTGTCCCTCCAGCCGCGAGTAGTCGAGCTCGCGCACGCCGACCACGAAGTCCTGCAGCCGCCCGTCGATCACGTACCGGTCGACATCAAGCTTCTCCGGGAAGTTGTAGAACCCCCGGATCTGCTGGTACTGCGTGAAGGTCTCGTTGACGACGGCCGGGTCGAGCAGGCGGATCGTCGGCACCACGGTCGTGTCGGTGGCCAGCGATTCCGGCGGCTCCACCACGTCGGAGAGGTACTCCGTGCGTTGAACATTGTCTATCCCGAACGCCGCGCGCGTGGCATCGATCGACCGCTTGATGTAGTCCGCCTCGCGGGTCGGGCGGTTCGGATTGACCGTGACCTGCTGGACGACCATCGGGTAGACGCCGCCGATGGCGACCGCCGAGACGCCGAGCAGCGCCAGCGACGCTCCCGCCCAGGTCAGGTTGCGTGACCCGACGTTGGAGAAGATCAGGATGGCGATCGCAACGACGATGGAAATGTAGGCAAGAATCTCTTTCGCCGGCAGGACGGCGTTGATGTCGGTGTACCCGGCGCCCCAGGTATCCGTTCCGGAATTGAGCTTGAGCAGCAGGGTCCGCCGGTCCAGGAAGTACGCCGCGGCCTTCAACAGGACAAACAGCGCCACCAGCGACGTGAGGTGCGCCCGGGCCGCGACCGTCATGCGATCGCCCGCGCCCTGCAACCGCACCCCGCCGTAGAGGTAGTGCACTGCCAGCGCCCCGAACACGGCCAGCGCCGTGGTGGTGAAGCCGACGTCAAGCAGGTACCGCCAGAACGGCAGCTCGAAGACGTAGAAGCCGATGTCGATGCCGAACTCGGGGTCGGCGACGCCGAAGTCCACCCGGTTCTGGAACAACAGCCACTGCGACCAGCGGGCCTGACCGGAGAGCCCGGCGAAGAGACCCACCGCCCCGCCCACCAGGGCGATCCACAGCCCGATGCGCGGGGAGAGCATCATGCGGTACCGCTCCAGCGCCTGCTGGTCCGGCGTGGTGGGCCGCGCCAGCGGACGCAGCCGGTAGGCCAGATACAGGTTGCCGCCGACGAACCCACCCACGATCAGCCCGAAGAGCAGGAAGAGCCAGATCCGGGTGCGGATGATGCCGCCGAAGACGCTGGTGAAGCCGACCTCGTCGAACCACAGCCAGTCGGTCCACAACGCGACGACCTGGTCCAGAAGGATCAGGAACAGGATGATCGCGCTGACGACCGCCAGCGTGACCCTGCCGCGTCGGCCGACCCTGGGCACGGAGCCTCGCATAACCACGCGGCAACACTAGTCGGCCCGGCGGAGCTCCGAACGTCCGGACACCCCGCTCGTCAGCGCAATCACAGGGTGCCGGGACTGTTTTCTGGCGAGACCGCCATCTCGGATTGCTCGCAGATTCCGCTCCGGCAGCTCCGCGGAGTTACTCGCAGATTCCGCTCCGGCAAGCTCCACGGAATTGTCGGCCATGATCAATGTCAAGCCGGGGGCGCCCCCGGACACAGCGGCGGCGCCCCACCCTCGCGCAGCGTCTGCAGCGCCGACAACGCCGACTCGAGCGAATCCACCTGGACCAGCAGCAGGCCGGGCTTGGCGTTGGCGACCGCCTCCGCGCAGTTGTCGCGCGGCGTGAGGAACACCGTCGCACCCGCCCGGACCGCTCCGATGATCTTCTGCGGGACGCCGCCGATCGGCCCCACCGCGCCATTGTCGTCGATCGTGCCGGTGCCGGCGATGATCATCCCGCCGGTGAGGTCTTCGGGCTGAAGCTTGTCGATGATGCCCAACGCCATCATGAGACCGGCCGACGGGCCCCCGATTCCCTCGATCGGGATGGTGATCGTGAACGGCGCCGACGAGCGGACCTCGGGCGCGAAGCCCACCCGCGGTACGCCGTCCTCGTCCGCCGCTGTGGTGACCTCGACCGTCAGCGGCTCGCCGTCCCGGGTCAGCGCGAAGGTCAACGTGCTGCCCGCCGGCTTGCCCTGGATGGCGCTCAGCAGCGCGTCCGCGGATGTGACCGGCACGCCGTCCACGGCCGTGATGATGTCCCCGGCCTTCAACCGGTCGGCGTTGGGCGATGACGCGAGCACCTCCTTGACCGCCACCACGGTGCTGTACCCGAGATAGCTGAGTGCCGCGACCTGTGCGGCCGACAGCGAGTTGGCGAAGTCCTCGGCGTTGCGCCGCTCGGTCTCCTCCCGCGACTCCTCGGGTGGGTAGATGAGCTCCCTCGGCACGACCGCCTCGTCGTCCATCACCCATCCGATGACGGCCTCGAGCAGCGTGAGTTCGGGAACCACCCCCACGGTGAGGAAACGCAACTGGCCGGCGGACTCGCTGGTGGCGGCACCGTCGATGACGATGATCTCCCGATTACTGCTGTCGACCCCGAGCGTGTCGTACGTCTGCCCCGGCTGCAGCGCCACGTAGGGCACCGGCGTCTGTGCCACGAGCAGGCTGCACACAATCACCACGACGGCGCCCACCAGCACCGTCAGTCCGCGCTGTCTCATGCCCTTCCCACCCGGCCGCGCCGTCTCGTGCCCATCACCGGGGCCGTACGGTCCCATGACCTCCCGCCCGGCCGCACTACCGTCACGGTCGTCCACAGTACGGCTCCGCCGTCCCGTATCCCACCGGCAGGCCCGGGCTCATCCAAGATGGTCGCCGAAAGACGAGTACCGTGGGTGAACATGAGTCTGCCGCCTCCGTTCGGGTTCGCACTGCCGGGTGGACCGGGTGGGCCGGACCCGAACGACCCGGCCCAGTTGCAGGCGTTCCTGGCCCAGCTCCAGCAGATGCTGGTCAACACCGGGGGCGGTCCGGTCAACTGGGACCTCGCCCGCCAGGTCGCCCAGTCCCAGCTGCGCAACGACCCGCCCATCGCCGGTCCCCAGCGCGCTGCCGTACAGGAGGCGCTGCGCCTGGCCGACCTGTGGCTGGAGGAGGTCAGCTCGCTCCCGTCCGGCATCCGACAGGTCGAGGCGTGGCGGCGCGCCGACTGGCTCACCCACACCCTGGATGTCTGGCGCAAGCTCTGCGACCCGGTGGCCGGGCAGATGACCGTCGCGATCGGCGAGCTGGTCCCGGAGCAGCTGCGCGGGCAGCTCGGCGGCATGACGGCCATGCTCACCTCGATCGGTGGGGCGATGTTCGGCGGCCAGCTCGGCAGCGCCCTGGGCTCGCTCGCCGCCGAGGTCCTCTCCGCCGGCGACATCGGCCTGCCGCTCGGCCCCGCCGGCACGGCGGCGCTGATTCCCGCCAACATCGCCAGCTACGGCGAAGGGTTGGAGATCCCCGAAGACCAGCTCCGGCTCTACGTCGCGCTGCGGGAAGCCGCCCACCAGCGGCTCTTCGGGCACGTCCCCTGGCTGCGCGCGCACGTGCTGACCGCGGTCGAGACCTATGCCAAGGGCATCAGCGTCGACCGCGAGGCGGTCGAGGATGCGATGAGCCGGGTCGATCCGACCAACCCGGAGTCGTTGCGGACCATCGCCTTCGAAGGGATCTTCACCTCCGACGACTCACCCCAGCAGAAGGTGGCGCTGGCCCGTCTGGAGACGGTCCTCGCCCTCGTCGAGGGGTGGGTCAGCCACGTCGTGGCCAAGGCGGCCGGTGGTCGGCTGCCCGACGCGGTGCGGCTCGACGAGACGTTCCGCCGTCGGCGCGCGGCCGGCGGACCGGCCGAGCAGACCTTCTCCGCCCTGGTCGGCCTGGAGCTGCGGCCGCGGCGGCTGCGCGAGGCCACGGCCCTGTGGGAGGCGCTGGAACGTCATCGCGGCGCCGACGGGCGCGACGCCGTGTGGAGCCATCCGGACCTGCTCCCCACCGACGCCGACTTCGCCGACCCCGAGGCGTTCGCCCGGTCCACCGCCGACACGTTCCCGGACTTCCCTCCCGAGGAGGAGCCGCCCCGCGAGGAGGAGCCGCCGCCCGCCGAGGCGTAGCGGCGCGTGCCGGTGTCCGGGGCGTGCCGGTGTCTGGTCGCTGGGGAGGACTACTCGTCGGACATGCCCAGACCGGCGGCGGCCGAGATCCCCTCCAGGTAGCCCCGGGCCCGCTCACAGCGCGGGTACCGCGCCACGAGCGCCCAGAACTGGGCGTTGTGGTTGGCCACGAGCAGGTGAGCCAGCTCATGCATGAGCACGTAGTCGACCACCCAGTCGGGGAAGCTCTGAATCCGCTCTGAGATCCGGATGGTGCGGTCGGCCGGGGTACAGGAACCCCAGCGACCGTTCTGGTTCCGCACCCAGCGAACGCTCGCCGGACGAGGGGCCTCGGGAAGGTAGCGCTCCGCAAGCCGCACGGCCCGCTCGTAGAGCGCCTCGTCGGTGTGGTCGCGCCGCTCCCGCGCTGCGAGCCGCGCGATCATCCGATCCACCCACTCGCGCTCCTCGGCGCCGGTGAACTGGGCGGGGATCAACACCACGACCCGGTCGCCGTCCCGGTAGGCCGAGACCGTACGCCGGCGGCGAGCGCTGCGCCGCACCTCCACGTTCGGGCGCCGAACGTTGGCGGTGACACCGGCGCGGTGACTCGGAACCAGCGGAGCGGCCGGCTGGGCCCGCTCCGCCGACGCGCGTGAAGCACCCACGAAACGGCAAGGTAGCGGCCGGGTGCGACGTTCCCAAGGACCCGTGTTCACGTGTACCACCACATGTGTGGTGGTTTATGGTGGTTTGCTAAGAAGATTCCCTACGGCCGGGGCTACGGGTACCGGCGTGTCAGAGGGGTAAAGCCCAACCGAGCGGGCAGACTCGCCTCAAGTCGAGATCAACCGAGGAGGACACCGTGGCCACCAAGGCCGACACCGTGTACAACGGCTACTGCGTCAAGTGCAAGCAAAAGCGTGACTTCGAGGGCACCGTCGAGGTCAGCAAGACGGGCATGAACGTTGCGAAGGGCAAGTGCCCCGTCTGCGGGACCACGATGAACCGCATCCTCGGCAAGGCCAGCGCCTGACTTCGGGCGTACGTGTCCCGCGCTAGCCAGCGTGCGACCCGCCGCCCCGACCACACGCACGTTGGCGCATTTCCGCGCAGTTTGCGGAGCGGACTCTGCGAGTGACTGCGCCGCCGAGCCCAGCCGGCTGCGGTGGCGAGTTGTGGACGGGGCGGCGTGTCGTTGTGGATTCCAGCGAAGCGATAGCGCCCCACTGTGGGCAACCGACCCTGGCAGCTCAGGCTCGATGACAGGATCGGCCATCGTGGCTCGCCAACCCGTTCGTCGACCTACCCTGCTCCCCGCGATCCGTCGGCTCTGGCGTGGCCCGCGACGGCTCCAGATCGGCACCGACCCCGCTCGCGCCGTCGTGCTCGAACTGGCCGACCCGGTGCACGCTCGCCTGCTCGACCTGCTCGACGGCAGTCACAGCGAGCGGGGCGTCCTCCGGGCCGCCCGCCACGCGGGCGTCCGGGCCGAGGACGCCTCGGCTCTGTTGCAGGCCCTGACCCGCGCGGGCTACGTGGTGGACGCGCACGCCCTGCACATCGCGCGGGCGACCGAACCGACCCGTCGTCGGCTCGCCACCGAGTGCGCCGCGATCGCGCTGCGGACCGGGACCGACGAGCTGTCCCGGTCGGCCCACCAGGCGCCGACCGCGAACGTCGTCATGCAGCGGCGGTTGCGCGCGCGGGTGGTCGTCACGGGGACAAGCCGCCTGGCCGTACCGATCGCCTCGATCCTGGCCGCCTCCGGAATCGGCCAAATCAACATCGAGCAGGACGGCATCACCCGCAGCTTTGACACCGCGCCTGCTGGCCTGCTCCCCACCGACACCCACCGTCCCCGCGGCGTGGCGGCGGTCGACGCCCTGCGCCGCGTCGCGCCCGACCTGGAGATCAACCGGCCGATGCGCGGTCGGGCGACCTTCGCGGTGTTGGTCGGCTTCTCCGCGCCGGCCAGCCTGACCGCCTATGCCTACGGCTCGCGCCGGCTGGCCCACCTCGCGATCTGGATCCGCGACGGCACGGTCGTGGTCGGCCCGCTGGTCCGTCCCGGCCAGACCACCTGCCTCAACTGCATCGAGCTTCATCGCAACGACCTCGACCCGGACTGGCGGGCCATCGCCGCTCAACTGCACACGGCCCCGGAGGTCGGCGAGCCGGTCAGCGCGACGACCACGTTGACGGCGGCGGCCTTCGCCGCGCATGAGGTGCTGACCCACGTCGACGGCGGCACCCCGTCGACCATCAACGCGACCGTCGAGATCAGCGAGCCGGGACACAGCGTTCGCCGGCAGTGGAGCCAGCATCCCGCCTGCGGCTGCCGACGGCGGACCCGGCGGCGACCCATCCCGCCGACCGACGAAGGCACCCCCGGCGGCGCCCAACACTGACACCCACGCCACACAGAGCAACGCTCTACCAACAGTCCGTCCAGGCGGAGCGCACCCATGACCGGATCGGGCCAGCCGAGAGGCACGGCACACCCGATCTCGCGCTGGAGCAGCACCGGCACGCCGTCCCTAGTGTTTCAATTGGTCGCGTGACCCAACGACGGCCGGAGCCAGCAGAGATCCCTCGGAACGCCGTCGGCCGCACCGCACGACTCGCGGCGCTTCCCCTGGGCTTCGCCGGACGAGCCGCCGTCGGACTGGGGAAGCGGGTCACCGGCATGGCCAGCGAGGTGATCTCGGCCGAGGTGCAGCAGCGCACCGCTGAGCACCTGTTCCGGGTGCTGGGCCAGCTCAAGGGCGGCGCCATGAAGTTCGGCCAGGCGCTGTCGGTGTTCGAGGCGGCCCTGCCCGAGGACATCGCCGCACCGTACCGGGCCGCCCTCACCCGCCTGCAGGAAGCGGCTCCGCCCCTGCCGGCCGCGTCGGTCCACAAGGTCCTGGCCGAGCAGCTCGGCCCGCGCTGGCGGCAGCGTTTCCGGGAGCTGGACGACAAGCCGGCCGCCGCCGCAAGCATCGGTCAGGTGCACCGCGGGGTGTGGCGCGACGGTCGCGACGTGGCGGTCAAGATCCAGTACCCCGGGGCCGGGCCGGCGCTGCTCGCCGACCTCAACCAGCTCGGCCGCCTCGCCCAGCTCTTCCGGATCATCCAGCCCGGACTGGACATCAAGCCGCTCCTCGCCGAGATCCGGGCCCGGGTCTCGGAGGAGCTGGACTACGAGTTGGAGGCGTCCGCGCAGAAGGCGTTCGCCAAGGCGTATGCCGACGACGACGAGATCATGGTCCCCCGGGTCGTCGCGGCCACCCCCCAGGTGCTGGTCAGCGAATGGGTCGACGGCACTCCGCTGTCCACAGTCATCGCCTCCGGCTCGGCGCCCCAGCGGGACCTCGCCGGGCTGCGCCTGGCCAGCCTGCACTTCTCGGCGCCCACCCGGGCCGGCCTGCTCCACGCCGACCCGCACCCCGGCAACTTCCGGCTCCTCGATGACGGTCGGCTCGGCGTGCTCGACTTCGGGGCGGTGGCCCGGCTGCCCGGTGGACACCCCGAGCCGATCGGGCGGGTGGCCCGCCTGGCCATCGCGGGCCGGGCGCAGGAGGTGCTCGACGGGCTGCGGGCCGAGGGCTTCGTGCGGGGCGACGGCGACATCGACGCTCAGGCGGTGCTGGAATTCCTTCACCCGATGCTGCAGCCGCTCATCGCCGATGAGTTCCAGTTCACCCGGGCCTGGCTGCGGGCCGAAGCGGCCCGCCTGGCCGACCCGCGCAGCCCGGCCCACCAGCTGGGTCGGCAGCTCAACCTGCCCCCGTCCTACATGCTCATCCACCGGGTGACGCTCGGCTCGATCGGCGTGCTCTGTCAGCTCGAGGCCCGCGCGCCCTACCGCAGCGTCGCCGAGCGTTGGCTGCCCGGCTTCGCCGAGCCCGCTCCCGTCGGCTGACCACGGCCCGCGTCGCCGGGGCCCGCACCCTCCCACGCCCCGAAAGCAGTATA
>JADGGF010000716.1 GCA_019690055.1 Micromonosporaceae bacterium | reverse complement strand
CGCCGCACCAGCCCCACCCGCCCCATACCGTACGGGCGAAAGCCGGCGAGGGCGGCGTCGCCCGCGGGCCGGTTGCGGTGCGATCGGGATGTTCCCGGGCTCACGTCGCCGGGGGGCCAGTGGAGTGACAAGATGACGATGAACTTTCCTCTGTGGCTCACGAGCCATCCCGAGCGTCCCCGACAACTGGAGAGCGAACCATGTCTGACGGCCAGTTCGATGTCGTGGTGTTGGGCGGCGGCAGCGGCGGTTACGCCACCGCGCTGCGGGCCGCGCAACTCAACTTGTCGGTGGCGCTGATAGAGAAGGACAAACTCGGCGGCACCTGCCTGCACCGCGGCTGCATCCCGACCAAGGCGCTGCTGCACGCGGCCGAGGTCGCTGACCAGACGCGCGAGTCGGAGCAGTTCGGCGTCAAGGCCCAGCTCGTGGGCATCGACATGGCCGGCGTGAACACCTACAAGGACGGCGTGGTGTCCCGTCTCCACAAGGGACTGCAGGGCCTCGTCTCCGCCGCGAAGATCACGTACGTCGCCGGCCACGGCCGGCTGGTCGGGCCGCGCACGGTCGAGGTCGACGGGCAGCGCTACGAGGGCCGCAACCTCGTGCTCGCCACGGGTTCCTACTCCCGCACCCTGCCGGGACTGGAGATCGACGGCGAGCGGGTGATCACGTCCGAGCACGCGCTGATGCTGGACCGGGTGCCGCGCTCGGTGGTAGTCCTCGGCGGTGGTGTGATCGGCGTGGAGTTCGCCAGCGTCTGGCGCTCGTTCGGGGCCGAGGTCACGATCGTGGAGGCGCTGCCGCGGCTGGTCCCGGCCGAGGACGAGGAGGCCTCGAAGGCGCTGGACCGGGCGTTCCGTAAGCGGGGCATCACGATCAAGGTCGGCAAGCCGTTCGAGGCGGTGCAGCGGACCGAGGCCGGCGTCCGCGTGACCATCGCCGGGGGCGAGACCCTCGAGGCCGAACTGATGCTGGTGGCCGTGGGCCGGGGGCCGGTGACCGCGAACCTCGGCTACGAGGAGCAGGGCATCGCGATGGAGCGCGGCTTCGTGCTCACCGACGAGCGGCTGCGTACGAACGTGCCCAACGTCTACGCGGTCGGCGACATCGTGCCGGGCCTGCAGCTCGCCCACCGCGGGTTCCAGCAGGGCATCTTCGTGGCCGAGGAGATCGCGGGCCTGCAGCCGCGGCCGATCGACGAGTGCGGCATCCCGCGGGTCACCTACAGCGACCCGGAGATCGCGTCGGTGGGTCTGACCGAGGCAAAGGCCCGCGAGCAGTACGGCGCCGACAAGGTGAAGACGTACACGTACAACCTCGGTGGCAACGGCCGCAGCCAGATCCTCAAGACCGGTGGGTTTGTGAAGCTGGTCAGCGTCGCCGACGGCCCGGTCGTCGGGGTGCACATGGTCGGCGCGCGGGTCGGCGAGCTCGTCGGCGAGGCGCAGCTCATCTACAACTGGGAGGCGTACCCTGCGGAGGTGGCGTCGCTGGTGCACGCCCACCCGACGCAGAACGAGGCGATCGGCGAGGCGCACCTGGCCCTGGCTGGCAAGCCGCTGCACGCTCACGCCTGAGGTCGTGTCAACGCCCCTGAACAGCGCCGCTCACCGGGGCGTTCATAATGACTGAACGTTCACTGTCACCGTCCACGAAGGAGTCAGTTCACATGCCGGTATCGGTCACCATGCCCCGGCTGGGCGAGAGCGTCACCGAGGGGACGGTCACGCGGTGGCTCAAGCAGGAAGGCGACCGCGTCGAGGCCGACGAGCCGCTGCTGGAGGTCTCCACCGACAAGGTGGACACGGAGATTCCCGCTCCGGCCTCGGGCGTACTCTCGCGCATCCTCGTGCGCGAGGACGAGACGGTGGCCGTGGGGGCCGAGCTCGCGGTGATCGCGGGCGAGGGCGAGGCCCCGGCAGCCCCGGCGCCGCCGGCCGCTGCTCCCGCCCCCGCACCGG
>JADGGF010000059.1 GCA_019690055.1 Micromonosporaceae bacterium | reverse complement strand
GCTCGCCGGACCTCGGCCCACCGAACGGGGGCGCGGGCGGGGCCGCCGGCCCGCCGAACGGAGCGGCGGGCGGTGGCGGCGGCATCGGCACCGAGGCAGAGGCGGTGAACCGTTGCGGTGGCTGCTGCGGCCGGTCGCCCTCGGCCGGGGGTTCGGCCGGTGCGTACGGAGTCTCCGACATGCTGCCTCCTGCGCTCTCCTACCGCTGGTGCCGCCCGCCGGGTGCGGGCCAGCCGAGGACACCGTACCTGCCCACTGCCGCCGCCCGTCACCCCCGGTCCCCGACGGTTTACGCCCAGGCGAGCAGCGACCCCTCCGGGTCGGACAGGAAGGAGCCGACGTCGCGCAGGAACAGCGCACCCAGTTCGCCGTCGATGATGCGGTGGTCGAAGGAGAGCGCGAGGGTCGTGACGTCACGCACCCGCACCTTCCCCTTGTACACCCACGGGGTCGGCCGCACCGCCCCGAAGGCGAGGATCGCCGCCTCGCCCGGGGGAAGGATCGGCGTGCCGGCGTCGATGCCGAAGACGCCCACATTGGTGATGGTGAACGTCCCGCCCGTCATGTCGGCCGGGGCCGTCCGGCCCTCCTTCGCCGCGGTGACCAGCGCGGTCAGCGCGTCAGCCAACTCGCGCAGGCTCAGCCGACCCGCATCCTTGATGTTCGGCACGATCAGGCCGCGGGGCGTCGCGGCGGCGATCCCGAGATTCACGTACTCCTTGACGATGATCTCATCGGTCTCGCCCGACCAGGTGGAGTTGACCATCGGGTGTCGCCGGATCGCCAACAGCACCGCCTTGGCGACGAGCAGCAGCGGCGACAGCCGGACGCCCTGCCAGTCGGGATGCTCCCGCAGCCGGGCCAGCGCCCGCATCGACCGGGTCACGTCGACGGTGAGGAACTCGGTGACGTGGGGCGCGGTGAAGGCCGAGGCCACCATGTTCTGCGCGATCAACTTGCGCACACCCCGCACCGGCACCCGGTGCTCCCGGTTGGGGCCGAACACCGCCACCATCGCCGGCCGCGGCGCCACCTCGGTCGAGAACTCCGCCCCCGCCGAGAAAGCCGGACCGGTCGAGAAGTCCGGTTGGCTGACCGCGCGCGCCGCCGCGTACACGTCGTCCCGGGTGATCGAGCCGCCCGGGCCGGTCCCGACGATGGTGCGCAGATCGACCCCGAGATCCCGGGCGAGCTTGCGCACCGGCGGCTTGGCCAACGGTGGCCCGGCCGGGGTCGGCACCGTGGGCGGGGCCTCCATTGTGGACGTTCCCGGCGTCCGGCTCTCCGCTGTGGACAGCACCGCGGAGCCCGATGCCGGCTCCGCGGTGACCCGGCGGCGCCGCGCCGGGGCCGCGGTGCGCGGGCCGTACCCGACCAGGACGGAGATCCGCTCGGGCCCAGCTGACTCACGCGGACCAGCCGATTCACTCGGGGCGGCCGACTCGCCCGGGCCGGCCGGCGCGGGCGTCGGCGCGTCACTCGGCGCCGTCGCGGTCGCGTCGCTCGTGGAGTCGGGGACCGCGGGCGGGTCACCGGCCTCGGGCTGGGTGTCGATGAGGATGATCGGGGTGCCCACCAGCACGGTGGCCCCCTCGGGGTGGTGGATGCGGACGACGCGGCCGGCCCATTTCGCCGGGATCTCCACCGCCGCCTTGGCCGTCTCCACCTCCACGATCGGCTGGTTGAGCTCGACCAGGTCGCCCTCGGCCACCAGCCACTTGATGATCTCGCCCTCGGTCAGCCCCTCGCCGAGGTCGGGCAGGGCGAACTCGCGCATCCGGGTCATGCCGATCACCACTTCTCGGACCGGTCAACGGCGTCCAGGACGCGATCCAGGGTGGGCAGGAACTCGTCCTCGAGCCGCGCGGGCGGGTATGGGATGTCGTAGCCGGTCACCCGCAGCACGGGCGCCTCGAGCGAGTAGAAGCACTCCTCGGTCACCCGGCTGGCGATCTCCGCGCCGAGACCACCGGTGCGCGACGCCTCGTGCACCACGATCGCCCGTCCGGTCCGGCGTACCGAGTCGTACACCGGCGCCAGGTCCAGCGGCGACAGCGACCGAAGGTCGATCACCTCCAGTTCACGTCCCTCGTCCGCGGCCACCTGCGCCGCGTGCAGCGCGGTCCGCACCGTGGGGCCGTAGGCGATCAGGGTGGCCTGCGCCGAACGGCCGGCCGGCGCACGACGCACTACGCGGGAGGCGAACAACGGGTACGCGTCGGCGAGCGTGCCCGTCGTGTCCACCTCCTCCTTCTCCCAGTAGCGGCTCTTCGGCTCGAAGAAGATCACCGGGTCGTCGGTCCGGATCGCCTGCTGGATCATCCAGTAGGCGTCGACCGGATTGCTGCACGAGACGACCCGCAGGCCCGGCGTGTGCACGAAGTAGGCCTCGGGCGACTCGGAGTGGTGCTCGACCGCCCCGATCCCGCCACCGTACGGAATTCGGATCACGATGGGCAGCCGCACCAGCCCGCCCGAGCGGTAGTGGATCTTCGCGACCTGAGACACGATCTGGTCGTACGCCGGGTACACGAAACCGTCGAACTGGATCTCGCACACGGGCCGGTACCCCCGCAGGGCGAGGCCGACCGCCGTGCCGACGATCCCGGACTCGGCGAGCGGGGTGTTGAACACCCGCTGCTCCCCGAAGTCCTTCTGCAAGCCGTCGGTGACCCGGAAGACGCCGCCGAGCCGACCCACGTCCTCGCCCATGATGAGGACCTTCGGGTCGTCTTCGAGCGCGCGGCGCAACCCCTCATTGAGGGCCTTGCTCATGGTCAACGTGCTCACCGGTGCCGCCCCCCTCCGGTCTGCTCGGCCGCCATCGCGGGACCCTCGGACGCGAACGCGGCGAGGTAACGGGCGAACTCCTCCCGCTGCGCCTCGAGGTCCGGCGAACCTTCAACGTAGACATGATTAAACATGTCCATTGGCTGCGGATCAGGCATGGCGAGGACGCGCTCCCGCAGTTCCACCGCCTGACGGGCCGCGTCCGCGGCCACCTCATCGAAGAACGCGTCGTCGGCCAGCCCACGGCTCTCCAGATGACGGCGCAGCCGCAGGATCGGGTCCCGGCCCTGCCACGTCTCCACCTCCGACGCGGTCCGGTAGCGGGTCGGGTCGTCCGACGTCGTGTGGGGCCCCATGCGATACGTGCATGCCTCGATGAGATACGGGCCCTGCCCGTGCCGGGCCTCGTCGAGCGCCCGGCGCGTCACGGCGTAGCAGGCCAGCACGTCGTTGCCGTCCACCCGGACGCCTGGGAAGCCGAACCCGGACGCGCGGTGGACCAGCGCCCGCCGGGTCTGTCGCTCGACCGGCGTGGAGATGGCGTACTGGTTGTTCTGGCAGAAGAAGACGATGGGCGCCTGGAAGACGCTCGCCCAGACAAAGGACTCGTTCACGTCACCCTGCGACGAGGCCCCGTCCCCGAAGTAGGCGAGCACCGCCTCGCCGTCGTCGCCGCCGACCTTGCCATCCAGGGCGACGCCCATCGCGTAGCCGGTGGCGTGGAGGGTCTGCGCGCCGACCACGATCGTGTACATATTGAACTTGTGCTCATTGGGGTCGATCCCGCCATGGGCAACCCCGCGGAACAGGACAAATGGCTTGATCGGGTCGATCCCCCGGCAGTAGAGCACACCGTGCTCGCGGTAGGTGGGGAAGACCATGTCCTGTGGTCGCAGGGCCCGGCCGGAACCGACCTGGGCCGCCTCCTGGCCGGACAGGCTGGCCCAGAGGGCGAGCTCACCTTGGCGCTGCAGAGCGGTCCCCTCGGCGTCCAAACGCCGCACCACGACCATGTCCCGGTACAGGTCGCGCAGCTCGTCGTCGGTGAACTCGACGTCGTACTCGGGATGAGTCAGCCGCTTCCCATCGGGAGTGAGCAACTGGACGAACTCCGGCTCGCCGGTTTCGTGACCGGCCGATGCGGGTGCGGTGGGTGGGTCCAGGGCGCCGCCGAGGGCGGCTTGGCCGTCCAACATCCGTTCTCCCTGTTGTCAGTGCCGGCGCCGGGGATCACCCTGCCGGCAGAGCCTGCCCCGAGCGTCCCATGCGCGCGGCCTCGGGGCCGAGCCTGCCCCGGAGCGCACGGTACGTGGCCCCGGGCTTACCGGCGACGGGACCGCTGTCTGCAGGGTGTGCGGACGGCCCCATTGCCGGTGTGACGCCAAGCATGGCAGACGATGGCCCGTGAGAGAACAGGCAGGGGCTCTACTACGTTGCCCCTCGCTCCGTAACGCCGGTGCTCGCTCCGCTCGCACGGGCCTCGGGCCCTTGAGTGCGTGGCCTTCCCTCGTCACCTCGGTCGCAGAGCGACCTCAGCTCCTCGGTCCAGGCCACGCGGCCCGAGGCCATAACGCTGGTCCTCGCTCCGCTCGCGCGGGGCTAGTAGGCGCCGCGGCGGGCCAACACGACGCCGACGGTCCGCCACAGGATGATCAGGTCGAAGGCGAGCGACCAGTTGTCCACGTAGTACAGGTCGAGCCGCACCGCGTCGTCCCAGGACAGTTCCGAGCGCCCCGAGACCTGCCACAGGCCGGTGATGCCGGGCTTGACCAGCAGCCGCCGCCGCACGTCGCCGAGGAAGTCGCCGTCCTCGGCCGGCAGCGGGCGGGGACCGACCAGCGACATCTCGCCCTTGAGGACATTGATGAGCTGCGGCAGCTCGTCCAGCGATGTCCGGCGCAGCAGTCGCCCGATCGAAGTGATCCGGGGATCGTCCCTGATCTTGAACAGCAGCCCGTCGCTCTCGTTCTGGTCGATGAGCTGGGCCAGCCGCTCCTCGGCGTCCGGATACATCGTCCGGAACTTGATTACTTTGAATACCTTGCCCTCACGCCCGACCCGCGACTGCTTGAAGAAGACGGTGCCCCGGTCCCCGATCTTGATCATGAGGGCGATCACCAGGAACAGCGGAGCCAGCAGCACGAGCAGGATCGCGGCGAGCACGCGGTCCATGACGTTCTTGAACAGCCACGCCATGCCCGAGAGCTTCGGCTCCTCGACGTGCAGCAGGGGCAGCCCTTCGACCGGGCGGATGTGCACGCGCGGGCCGGCCACGTCGGTGAGCTGAGGCGCCACGACGAGATCAATTCCCGTGCCCTCCAGCTGCCACGCCAGCCGGCGCAGCTCGGCGGGCTCGGCCCGGGCCGACCCGCACACGGCCACCGTGTCCGCCCGCAGGTCGCGGACCAGGCTGAGCAGGTCACGCCCACGGAACACGGGCAGCGGTGACTCAGTCACGCGACCGGGGGCGACTCCCTCGGTGAGGTGGATGCCCACCGGAACCAGGCCCGCCGCGGGCACCCGCTTCACCGCCGTGAGCACGTCCATGGCGTCGGAGAAGCTGCCCACCAGCAGCACCCGGTGCACGGCCCGGCCGTGCTGGCGAATCAGCACCAGCACCCGACGGGCCAGGACGCGGGCGATCACCACGTAGACGAGGGCGCCCACCAGCGCCGTGCCCACGGAGAGCCGGGAGAGGTTGACCTTGAGCGCGAAGGCGAGGAACGACACGGTGGCGGCCGCGGTGATCGAGGCCCGGAAGACCCGCTTGTACTCCTCCGACCCGACGCCCAGGAAGCGCCGGTCGTACGCCCCGTGCCCCCACAGCGCCACCAGCCACCCGGCCGGCAGGCCCACGTAGGCCACCAGCTCGAACACATCCCGGCGCAAGATCAGCGCGGTGAAGCTCTCGAAGCCCGAGTCGGCCTGCGGGAACAGCCTGATCGCGGTGAAGCTCGCCAGCGCGACCGCGACGAAGTCCAGCACGAGCAGGGCGGCCGCGTACGGCCGGTGCCAGGTGGACATGCGGGGGATGTGCCGGAACCAGGTGGTCCGGGGCACACCGTTGTGCAGCTGGGCGAGCTCGATGGTGTCTTCAACGATGGCGCGGTGCTTGGCCTTGGCGCGGCCCCGGGGGGCGGCCGCGGGTGGACTCACAGTGGTGGTCACCTGCAGGTCGACCGACCTTTCGTTCGCTCGGTGTCGCGGGGAACCGGTGCGAGGTCTGGTCACGTCCATCGGCTCCCCACTGTGACGCGCGGGCCCGCGAGGCCCACCGTGTCCCTGGGGCCAGTCGGAGCCCGCCAGCGGCTCACACAGTGTGACACGGCAACGCGTCTCCTTGCTGACCGGGCGAGACTAGTCGCCCGGCCGCGCACCTGTCGAGGCCGGCATCCTGGCCCGACAACCCGACATACATACCGATACGAGCCGTTTACACAGCGTCCCGGTCGCCGGCGCGCCAGCCCCGCCGGGCGCGTCGCGCGACCATACGGTCGATGACCTCGAAGTATGCGAGCTTCTGTTGATCCCAGGACATGCCGGCGACCACCTCGCTCGCCCGCTGCGCCTGCCGCCGGGCCAGCTCCGGGTCGGCGACGAGTGTCCGCATCGCGACAAGAAGGTTTTCCGGGCTGGCCGGATCCACATACGTCACCGCGTCCTCGGGGAAGTACCGCTCGATCACGGGATTACGGAAGGTAATCACTGGGATCCCCGACACGGCGTACTCGAGCAGCTTGGTGGGCAGCACCTCATCGGTCCACGGATCACGCTGGCTCGGCACGACGCCGATGTGCGCCCGCTCCAGGAACGCCGGCATCTCCGTGATCGGCAGCAGCGTGGTTGGCAGCGAGACGGCGTCGGTCAGCCCCAACTCCTGCACCCGGGCGCGCAACTGGGGCAGCCCGTCGCCGCTGCCGAGCACCTGCATCCGCGCGCCGGGCACCTCCAGGCGCAGCTTGGCCAGCGCCTCGACCGCGTTGACCAGGCCGTGCCGCGGGGCGATGAGCCCGTGGTAGCTGAACACGACCTCGCCCGGCGGCCAGGGCCGGAACGGGCGGGGCGGAAAGAGCCGGGCGTCGGGGGAGTTCAGCACGACACTGACCGGACGCCGGGTCCACTGTCGAATGATCGCGGCGTACGGCTCGTGGACCGTCAGGACCTCGGTCGCGAACCGCAGGGCGAGCCGGGTGCTCGCCCGCACCGCGGCCAGCACCGGGCCACCGTCGCGAAACTTTGAGGCGAACAGCCGCTCCGTCAGGTCGTGCACGTCCAGCAGCACGGGAACCCCGAGCAGGCGCTGCAGCGTCGCGGCGAAGGCGACCGCCTCCGGCATCGTGTGGGCCTGAACCAGGTCGAACGTCCGCGGCTGCCGCAGCAACCACGCGCTGGCGTGCGCGATGAAGCCGCCGTAGAGGCTCAGGTACGAGACAGTTGAGTCGCCACGATACTTCCGGGTCGGGGTGTGCACGACCCGTACCCCGTCGACCAGGTCCTCGCGCGGCCGGCCCTCGGCGTGCAGGGCGAGGACGGTGACCTCGTCGCCACGGGCCGCGAGCGCCTCGGCCTGCCGGCGGACGCGAGGATTGGCCTCGTATTCGCTGCAGATCACCATGCCGATGCGCAGCGGGCGGCCCGGGCGGGGAGCGGCGACCACATGCCGAGGATAGCGGCCGGTTCGGGACCTGCTCTGCGCCCGGCGACGACGCCCGCGCCGTCCGGTAGGGTCCGGCCAACGGGGCCCTGCCGCAGGGTCCGCGCTACCGCTGCCACCCGTCGCGGAAAGGATGGCCCATGCCCGCACCACCGCCGACGTCGCACCGCGACACCCCGCGGCCGGCGAGCGGGAGCAGCGCCCTGACGGCGACGCTCGGGCGCTATGTCTCCCTCGCCCTGCTCGGCGTGCTCACGGTGCTCCTCGTCGAGGTGTTGTTCGAGTCCTGGGTGCAGGAGCTGCTCGGCAACCGGGTCGCGGACGCCGATGGCCTACCGGTCGGCGACCTGCCCTCGTGGCCGAAGGCGCTCAAGAACGGCCTGCTGATCGCCCTGGCCGCGCTGGCCGTCGCGAAGGTCGCCCTCGAGCGACGGTGGCGGGAGTTCCGAACCCCGGCGGACATCGCGATCGTCGCGCTGGCCGTGGTGATGGCCGTGGCCGGGCTGCTCGGGACCTCGGGTCCCGTACTCATCGGGCAAGCCCTCTTCGTCTATCTGCGGGGCGCGATCGTCTTCTACGCCGTCCGGGCCCTACGACCCACCTGGTCGCAGGTCCGGCGGGTGCTCTGGGTCGTCGGCTCCGTGGTGGCCCTCAACGTCGCGGTGGCCCTGGTGCAGATGGTGGTCGGCCGCCCGGCGTTCTCCGGCCTGGGCTGGGTGGACATGAGCTGGGCCGATACCGGGCGGGCGCACGGCCTGCTCGATCACCCCAACCACCTCGGGCACGTCCTCGGCCTGGTGCTCATCGGCCTGCTCGCATTCATGAGCGGACAGGAGCGGGTGGCCGGGCGCTGGTGGCTCGCCGTGCTGGCCGCCGGAGTCGGGCTGGCCGCCACCCAGTCACGCGAGTCGATGCTCGCCGTGCTGGTCGCCGCGGCCGTGATCTGGTTCCTGCGGCGAGGCGGCGGCCGGGCCATCCTCATCGCCGGGGTGCTGGTGGCCGTGATCTTCGCGGCCAACCAGCTCGCCCGTCCCGGCAACCTCGACACGCTGATCTTCCGCATCAAGGGCGTGTTCAACGCCACCGAGACGGTCGCGGGCGAGGAGGACTGCGAGGGATTCAAGACCACGCGCGAATGCGTCGAGGCCGGCCGGGTCGAGGCCCGCGAGATTCGCGTGCTGTTCTACCAGCAGGGGGCCCGGCTGCTGGCCCACCGCCCCGTGCTGGGCTACGGCGTGGGCCAGTTCGGCGGCATCGTGGCCGAGCAGAATGACCCGAACTGGGAGCTCGATCCTCGCTTCCCCGGGGGCTTCAAGCTGTACGACTTCGACGGCACGACGGTGGACAGCTTCTGGCTGCACCTGGCGGTCGAGGTCGGGCTGCTCGGGCTGCTTGTCTACCTCGCCTGGCTCTGGTTGCTCATCGCGCCGCTGGTTGGCGCCACGAACCGGTTCGCCGGCCGCCGGGTCATCGGCGCCGGCCGCTCCCGGTCACCCACCGGTGAACCGGACCGCGCGCAGTCGGTCGCCCTCTGGGGCACCGGTGTAATGATCTTCCTGGTGCTGGTGGGCTTCTTCTCGCCCGCGCTGGAGGACCCGCTGTTCCCGCCGCTGGTCTTCGCGGTCATCGGCCTCGGCTGGGTCCTGGCGAAGAGCGGGAATCCGGCGGGCGACGGGGATCTCGGGCCGGACGGAGGCCCGGCGAGGGACGCGAATCACTCCGGGCCACCGCGCCCGGCCGAGCCCGCGGTCGATGACCTAGGGTCCCACCGTCAGGACCCGAGGAGGTCAGCATGAAGCAGGCCGAGATCAGCCCGCTCGCGGTCGTGGCGGCTGGCGTACGCCTGGCCGAGGGGGTCACGATCGAGGAGTTCTGCGTGGTCGGGCGCCACGCCGGCAAAACGAGCGACGGCGACCCGAGCCCCACCAGCATCGGCCCGGGCTCGACCCTGCGGACCCACACGGTGGTCTACGCCGGCACGACGATCGGCGCCCGATTCCAGAGTGGACACCACGTGCTGATCCGGGAGGCCAACACGATCGGCGACGACGTGTCGATCGGGTCACTGACCGTGGTCGAGCACCACGTGACGATCGGCGACAAGGTCCGCATCCACTCCCAGAATTTCGTGCCCGAGTTCACCGTGCTCGAGGAGGGGGCCTGGATCGGACCTCGGGTCACGATCACCAATCATCCGTTTCCCGAGTGCCCCCAGCCGGACGGGTGCATGGTCGGCGTCCACATCGGACGGTATGCCCGGATCGGGGCGAACGTCACCCTGCTGCCCGGGGTCCGGGTCGGGGCCCGCGCCCTGATCGGCGCCGGGGCGGTCGTCACCAAGGACGTCCCGCCGGGGGCGGTGGTCGTCGGGAACCCCGGCCGGGTGACCAAGACCATCGACGACCTGACCTGCCCCGCCCACCTCGACCACCGACCGTACCCGCTGATGTCCACCGTGGACACCCATTGATGTTCACCGTGAAACCATCAGCCCCAGCGTGGACCCATTGATGTCTACTGTGGACGACGCCGCCGGAGTGATCTCATGACGCCTGTTCCGCCCGCCGCGAGCCCGACCGACGCCCCCATCCCGTTGGTGGACCTCAAGGCCGCCTACCACCGGCAGAAGGACGAGATCGACGCAGCCATCCGTGCGGTCGTCGAGAACACCCGCTTCATCCAGGGACTCGAGGTGGTCGAGCACGAGCGGGCGTTCGCCGCGTTCACCGGGACCCGCTACTGCCTGGGCACCGGATCGGGCACGGCCTCGATCCACCTGATCCTCGCTGCGCTCGGCATCGGGCCGGGCGACGAGGTCGCGGTCCCCGCGCACACGTTCATCGCCTCGGCCGAGCCGATCTCCTGGCGGGGCGCCCGGCCGCGCTTCGTCGACGTGGACCCGGTGACCGGCTGCATCGACCCCGACGCGCTCAAGGCGAGCATCGACGGTGTCCGGGCGGTCATCGGCGTACACATCCACGGGCGGCCGTTCGACCTCGACGCGATCGGTGCGGTGACCGCGGCGGCCGGAGTGCCGCTCATCGAGGACGCGGCCCAGGCCCACGGCGCGGACTACGTGCGAGCCGACGGGACCGTGGTCCGAGTCGGCACGTACGGCCTCGCCGCCGCCTTCTCCTACTACCCGGGCAAGAACCTCGGCGCGTTCGGCGACGCGGGCTCGATCACCACCAACGACGAGGCGCTCTACGAAAAGATGCGCCGGCTGCGCGACCACGGCAGCGTGCGCAAGTACGACCACGAGGTGGTCGGCTTCGCCGACCGGCTCGACACCCTGCAGGCGGCGGTGCTCAACGTCAAGCTGCCCCGCCTCGCCGAGGGCAACGAGCGGCGGCGGGCCCTGGCGGCGCTGTTCACCGAGAAGCTCACCGGCGTCGGGGACCTGTGGATCCCGCCGGAGACCCCGAACCGCCGCAGCGTCTACCACCACTATGTCATCCGGACCAAGCACCGCGACGCCCTGCACGCCTACCTGAACGAACGCGGCATCGGGGCGACCATCCACTACCCACGGCCGGTGCACCTGCAGCCGGCGTACGCGTTCCTCGGCCACCGGCGCGGCGAGTTCCCGAACGCCGAGGCGTGGGCGGATGAGGTCCTGTCGCTGCCGATCTACCCCGAGCTGACCGAGGCGCAACTCGACCGGATCGTCGCCGAAGTGAAGGCGTTCTTCGCCGGACGCTGAGACACTCCGCACGATCCCCGGGGCGCTCACCCGATCCCCGGCCGGTTCCCACCACCGGCGCGACGCGGTGCCCCCGGGCTAGGCGGCGTGGCGGAGGGCAAGCACGGCGGTGATGTCGCGACGCAGCAGCCAGGCCCCGGCGGCGGCCAGCCCGACCGCGGCGGCCACGTCGATGCCGGCCCGGCCGGCCCCGACCCAGCCGGGGGCGTCGAGCACCGCCGCGACCACCAGGGCGGCGAGCACCACGGCGAAGGAGCGACCGACGGGACCCGTCCAGGCCAGGTCGAAGCGACGCCAGACCACGCCGAGCGGCACGGCGGCGCCGACGACGATCGCGACGAGGTACGCCACCGCGACGCCGATCCCGCCGAACCAGTGGCCGAGCGGAACCACGGCCACCAGGCCGACGACGGCGCCGGCCACCGACGCCCACACGGGAATCCGGACTCCGTCCCCACTGGACAGCGCGTTGACCGCGGCGACCTGGATCACGGCGACGTACGTGGCGAGCAGGATGACGCGCAGCACGCCGGCTCCCCGGGCGTACTCACCGCCGCCGAACAGGGCGAGCACCTCGGGCGAGATGAGCACACCCGCGGCGAAGACCGGCGCGAGCAGGACCAGCAGGGCCCGGGTGAAGATGTCGGCGTGGCGCCGGACGACATCACGGTCGCCGGCTCCGTGCGCCTTCGCCATCGCCGGGAACAGCGCCATGCTCAACGCCCGGGGAAGGAAGTACAGCGGTGCGACCAGCGTGACGGATGCGGCCACGTACGACACCTCGGTGAGGGTGGTGAACCGGCCGGCCACCACGGGCAGGGCCTGGAGCAGGCCCGCGCTCGCCACGCCCCCGAGGCTGGCCAGACCGACATAGACCGCCATTTCGCGCAGGTTCAGCCGCAGCAGGCCCGACGATGATCGCCGGCCCCGGCGCAGCACCACCAGGGCGCCGAGCATGAGCACCGCGTAGCCGAGGGTCAGCGGCATCAGGTACGCGCGCGAACCGACGGCGACCACCACCACGGTGGCACCGACCGCCACGACCGAGCCGGCGATCTCCAGCCAGGTGTAGGGCACCACGCGGTCGAAGCCGTACAGGGCGGACTTGGCCACGCTGTACGCCGAGAACACGGTCGCCAGCAGGCCGACCGCGACGGCGTCGTCGAGGGTGACGCCGTCCAGGGTGGTGGCGATTACCGCCACGTTCACGCCGAGCCCGACCGCGACGGCGTACCCGGCCACCGTGAGCACCCGGTAGGCGCTGCGCGCCGCGCTCTCGTCCCCACCCCCGCGGTGGAACGGGATGAACCGGGAGGCGGCGCTGGCCAGACCCCCGGGCAGGAAGAGGCTCACGGTCATGGCCAGGCCGATCAGCGTGCCGACCAGCCCGTACGTCTCCTGGTCGGTGGCCCGGCTGACCAGCGACCCGTGCACCAGCCGGGTGCCCCCGAGCGCCACCAACCCGACCATCGACAGCAACCCGGCCCGGATCACCGACGCGCCGCGCGTCGCCGCGGGCACCGTCACCTGGTCGGACACGGCGCACAGGCTATCGGAGGCATCCCGTGACCTCGGCCGCGAGGCCGCGTCCCTCGACCACTCCACGCTCTGCTGCCGCCCACGCAACACCCGCCAACACCCAGAGATCTTGGAATTCCGTACCCCCTATAGGGGGGTGAAGTTTCCATGATCTCGACGTCGGCGGCGGCCGGGGTCACCGCAGCAGCTTGGAAAGGCGGCGGTCGGCCAGCGGTTTGCCGCCGGTCTGGCAGGTGGGGCAGTACTGAAGGCTGGAGTCGGCGAAGGAGACCTCCCGGATCGTGTCGCCGCAGACCGGGCAGGGCAGGCCGGCCCGGCTGTGCACCACCATGCCGGAGCGCTTCTCGCCCTTGAGGTCCGCCGCCCCCTGGCCCACCAGGCGGGCCGTCGCCTCGGCGAGCGTGGCCTGGGTCGCCTCGTACAGCGCCGCCATCTGCTCATCGGAGAGCCGGGTGGTGATCGCGAACGGCGACAGCCGGGCCCGGTGCAGGATTTCGTCGGACCAGGCGTTGCCGATGCCGGCGATCACCTCCTGGTCGGTGAGCATCCCCTTGACCTGGCCGCTGCGGCTGCGCAGCCGCTCGGCGAACGTGGCGAGGTCGCACCGCTGGGCGTCCGGTCCGAGCTTGGCCACCCCCGGCACCTGGGCGGGGTCGGACACCAGGTAGGCGGCCAGCCGTTTCTGCGTGCCCTGCTCGGTCAGATCGAAGCCGCCCCCGTCGGCCAACCGGATGCGCAGAGCGATCGGCCCCTTGCCCGGCTTGAGCGGGGTCGCGGGCAGCGAGTCCCGGTAGTGCAGCCAGCCGGCCCGGGACAGGTGGACCACCAGGTGCAGATCACCGGTCCCGTCCGCCGCAGGCGCGGGGGCGCCGCAGACGATGTCGAGGAATTTGCCGTAGCCACCAGCATCAGTGATGGTCCGCCCGTGCAGGGCGGTCGGCGGAGGATCGAACGTCTTAAGCGCACTGATCGCCGCGATCTCGACCCGGGCGATGCAACGCCCGGCGACTCGCGCGCGCAGGTCGGCCGCGAGGGCCTCGACCTCGGGCAGTTCCGGCATCGGCCAACAGTAGCGCTTCGCGCGC
>JADGGF010000715.1 GCA_019690055.1 Micromonosporaceae bacterium | reverse complement strand
CCTTGGTCGGCAGCGTCAGTTGTTTATTAGAGACAGCTTTCCGGGCACCATCGACGGTCCCCAACTGCCCAGAAGGTCACTTCTTGGGCACCCTGCCAGCCCTGGGAGGTCTGGGGCAGGGCGTGGGCGCGAGTCGGCCGGGGGCTCAGCGGCGATCGTCGGGGAGGACAACCGTGATCGCCCAGCTCACGACCGAGACGATGATCGTCCCCCAGAAGGCGCTCCAGAAGCCGGAGACGTGGAACGGCAGGCCAAGCAGCCCGGCCAGCCAGCTGACCAGCAGGAACAGCAGCGCGTTGACGACGAGCGCGATCAGCCACAGCGTGACCAGGTAGAACAGGCAGCCGAGCACCTTGATGATCGGCTTCAGCACGGCGTTGACGACTCCGAAGAGGATCGCCACGCCGAACAACGTCAGCGCGGTGGACCAGCCGCTCGTGCCGGAGACGCTGATGCCGGGTAGCGCGGTGGCTACCCAGAGCCCGACCGCGGTCGCGGCCGTGCGGACGAGGAACCGCAGCACGGCGTTCAGGACCGGAACCTCCCTGACGAACTCGATTCGCACGGGCCGCATCAGCCCATTGTCATCACGGCCGCCCAGCCATTCTCGCCCGTCTTGTGCACGTATGGCCAGGTTTGTGCGAAAAATCCCACCTAGCGTGGTGCGTGAGGCAGAACACCCCCAGCAAACACTCAGCGGACCCTCAGCCAGTACTGGACACCGGAGGGAACCATGACAGTGCCGGGTGCGTTGATTAAGTCTGGACGCAACGATGCGGGCGCTGATTGTAGCGCTGGTCACCAAGTTGTGACCGCATTTCCAGGTCCAAGCGGAATCCGGGACGGGCGACGTCTGTTGTGTCAGGGGCACTGCCGGGGGGCGGTGCCAGCCCCGGACCGGTTCGACGCACGGCGAGGGGCACGTGATGCGCCCCGGGCCACGCGCACGAGGCGTGGTGGGGCACAGAGGAGGGTGGCGACGTGGAGCAGATTACGACAGTCCTGCGCACCGACGAGGTGGCCGAGGAGCGCGACCTGGTCGGTGTGTACCTGCACGAGATCTCCAAGACGCCCCTGCTCGATGCGGCGCAGGAGGTGGACCTGGCCAAGGCCATCGAGGCTGGCCTCTACGCTGAGCGCCTGCTGGACACGGAGGACCCGCTCGAGGGCGCCAAGATTCCGGAGGGTGTCACCGAGGCCGAGCTGCGCCGTCTCGTGGCCGAGGGCGAGGAGGCCAAGGACCGGTTCATCCGGGCCAACCTACGGCTCGTGGTGTCGATCGCGCGCCGTTACGTACGGTCCGGGATGCCGATGCTGGACCTGATCCAGGAGGGCAACACCGGTCTGGTCCGGGCCGTGGAGAAGTTCGACTACCTGCGCGGATACAAGTTCTCGACCTACGCCACGTGGTGGATTCGCCAGGCGATCAGCCGGGCGATCGCGCAGCAGGAGCGGACCGTCCGCCTGCCGGTTCACCTCGTCGAGGACGTGAACCGGATGCGCAACGTGGCGCGCCAGCTGACTCGTGAGAGCGGGACCGAGCCCGAGCCGGAGCAGATCGCCGCGGCGATGGACGTCCCGGCGGAACGCGTGCGTGAGCTGATGCGCTGGTCGCAGGACACCGTGTCGCTGGACACCCCCGTCGGCGACGACGGCGACACGAACCTTGGCGACCTCGTGGCCGACTCGGACGTGCCATCGCCGGAGGACGTGGTGCTCGCGGCGATGGAGCGCACCCGGATCGAGAGCCTGCTCAACCACCTCGACGACCGCTCGGCCGGCATCATGCGGGCGCGGTACGGCCTCGAGGACGGCCGGGAGCACTCGCTCACCGAGGTGGCGACCCGGTTCTCGCTGTCGCGCGAGCGCATCCGCCAGCTGGAGATTCAGGCGCTCGGCCGGCTCCGGGAGCTGGCCCGGGCTGAGGGCCTGCGGGCGGCCTAGACCGGCGGACGCGCCTCCGGAGATTTCGG
>JADGGF010000714.1 GCA_019690055.1 Micromonosporaceae bacterium | reverse complement strand
CCTCCGGGTCCCGGGGTCCAGCCGCCGTTCGTGGCCCCGCCGGCCGACGGGACCAGCCGCCGACGCTGGATGGCCGTCGGTCTGTCGACGGGAGCGGTGCTGCTGGCCTGCATCGCCGGCCTCGCCAGTCTCGGGGGTGTGGTGTACCTCGGGTACCAGGCCCTGCGCGAGCAGGCCCACGGCACGGTCGTCGACTACCTGACCGCGCTGCGGGACCGCGAGTACGGTCAGGCGTACGAGCTGCTCTGTGATTCGCTGCAGGCCACCATGTCGCCGGAGGCCTTCGAACGCAGCAACCGCGAGGGCCCGCGGATCAGCGGGTTCGAGGTGGGCGAGCCCACGCTCGCAGAGGACATCGTGGTCCCGGCGACGATCCGCTACAGCAACTCCACCGCCCGAACGGTGCGCTTCGTCATGTTCCAGGACGCGGCAACGGGCGCCTTAGAGGTCTGCGGAGAGGCCGACTAACCTCGGTGTCACCGCGGGAGGTCCGCACCGACGAGGTCGCCCGCAGGCCGATCGATCGTCCGCCGACAGCCAGCCGGCGGCTACCCGAAAGGATTCTCTTGATGGCCGACCGTATCGAGTCCATCGTCAACCTGGCCAAGCGCCGGGGCTTCGTCTTCGCGTCCAGCGAAATATATGGCGGTACGCGGTCGGCGTGGGACTACGGCCCGCTCGGAGTTGAGCTCAAGGAGAACATTCGCCGCCAGTGGTGGCGGGCCATGGTTCAGGAGCGCGACGACATTGTCGGCCTTGACTCGGCGGTGATCCTGGCCAAGCAGGTCTGGGAGGCGTCGGGGCACCTGGAGGCGTTCGTCGATCCCCTGACCGAGTGTGCGTCGTGCCACAAGCGGTTCCGGGCCGACCATCTCGAGGAGGCGTACGAGGCCAAGCACGGCCAGCCGCCGGCCTCGCTGCAGGACCTCAACTGCCCCAACTGCGGCAACAAGGGGACGTTCTCCGAGCCGCGCATGTTCAACGGCCTGATGAAGACCTTCCTCGGTCCGGTGGAGAGCGAGGAGGGGCTGCACTACCTGCGCCCCGAGACCGCCCAGGGCATCTTCATCAACTACCGCAACGTCGAGACGTCGGCCCGCAAGAAGCCGCCGTTCGGCATCGCCCAGGTCGGCAAGAGCTTCCGCAACGAGATCACTCCAGGGAACTTCATCTTCCGCACCCGTGAGTTCGAACAGATGGAGATGGAGTACTTCGTCGAGCCGGGCACCGATGAGCAGTGGCACGAGTACTGGCTGCAGGAGCGGTGGAACTGGTACGTCGACCTGGGGCTCAAGCCGGAGAACATGCGCTACTACGAGCACCCCAAGGAGAAGCTCTCCCACTACTCGAAGCGCACGGTCGACATCGAGTACCGGTTCCAGTTCGGCGGCAGTGAGTTCGCCGAGCTGGAAGGCATCGCCAACCGTACGGATTTCGACCTGTCGACCCACTCGAAGCACTCCGGGGTCGACCTGTCGTACTTCGACCCCACGAAGTCGACGCGGTGGGTGCCGTACGTCATCGAGCCGGCCGCCGGGCTGACCCGGTGCGTGCTCGCCTTCCTGCTCGACGCCTACGACGAGGACGAGGCGCCCAACGCCAAGGGCGGTATGGAGAAGCGCACGGTGCTGCGCCTCGACCCGCGCCTGGCGCCGGTGAAGGTGGCGGTGCTGCCGCTGTCCCGCAACGAGCAACTGTCGCCCAAGGCGAAGGAGCTGGCCGCCCGGCTGCGCAAGCGGTGGATGGTGGAGTTCGACGACGCCCAGGCGATCGGTCGGCGGTACCGGCGCCAGGACGAGATCGGGACCCCGTACTGCGTCACCGTCGACTTCGACACCCTCACCGACAACGCCGTGACGGTCCGGGATCGCGACACCATGGCTCAGGAACGCATCCCGCTCGACAACGTCGAGGCCTACCTGGCCGAGCGCCTGCCGGCGTGCTGACCTGCCCCTTGCGGTGCGGCGGCTTTGTTAGGAAGGACGCCTTCTTGACGCCT